>JADFQF010000023.1 GCA_022561955.1 Chloroflexota bacterium
GTCCCCGTGACCTCCTGTTCTTGAAGATGGTGCGATTGCGTGAGAAGAAGCCGGTCGTCGTCGTCACCAGGCAGATCGCGGCCAGCGGCGGATTCCTGATGGCCATGGGAGCGAACTACATCTACGCCCATCCCAGCACTTTTGTCGGCAGCGTCGGCGTAATACTGTTCACGCCCACGGACCCACGCCCCGACGAGAGGATCGTGACGACCGGCCCCGCAAAGATAACGGGCGGCTCGACACGGACCTTCATCAGCATGGCGGAGACGATCAAGGAGAATTTCGTGAGCACCGTCGTGGCCCAGAGGGGCGACCGATTGCGGATTACTCCCCAGGAGATATCGGAGGCCAGGCTGTACCTTGGCTCCGACGCCGTGCGAGCTGGTCTCGTGGACGCCCTGGGGACGGACGACGATGCGATAGCCATGGCGGCGCGTCTGGCCGGTATCTCCAACTACGATCTGTTCAAGGTAAACGAGAGGGTGCTCGAAGACTGTATCCGCACGGTGCAGCGGATTATCGAGCCTCTGGACTCGGAGCAGGTGGATGTGAATTTGCCGGGCGTACCGTGTGCCACCGCCCTCTTTCCAGCGGAGCGGAGTCGCTTCCCACGCAGTCGCGCAGACTCGGACCTTCTGTCCCGCGCAGCCATCCCGGAGATGCTTTATCTTTATGTCACTCCTTCGGAATAAGACCTGGATTCTGACGCTGGCGCCGATAACGGGCGTGCTGTTTTTTGGCGCGGCGTTCGGATTTTTTTATAGGGGAGTCTACGAACCTCCTCCGGCGAATCTCGTGGCCTACCAGGATACGATACCCCAGACGCTCCCTGTGAGGAGTCATGTCGAAAATCCCGTCCAGCGAAATGGCCTTCTGCTGGTGGACAACGCCCACGCCACGAGCTATGACGAAAACGAGATCTCCGGCCTGCTGGCGAGGGTGGCTGACAGGGGATACTCAATCGAGTTTCTTGGAGACCGCTCCCTCCCGCCGTTTCGACCGGAAGAGCGGCTCGCCTTGCTTCAAGAGAAGCTGCCGAAGGCCGATACCTTCGCGGTAATTCTGCCCAGGGTGGACTTCAAGAGGGCAGAGCTGGATGTGGTTAACGAGTTCATAAGAAAAGGCGGCAGGCTTCTTCTCATAGGCGACCCCGGGAGGCCGCACGACATCAACGCCCTGGCGGAGGAGTTTGGAATCCTCTTTCAGGAGGGCTTCCTTTACAACCTCGTCGAGCACGACCTCAATTTTCATAACATACTGGTGAGGGATTTCAGCCCGGACGAGGTCACGCAGGGCCTGAGCGAGGTAGTGTTTTATACGGCGGCGGGAGTGAAATCATCCGGGCCCAAGCTCGCCTTCACGGATGAAAACACTTTTTCTTCCATGGTCCAGCAGGTCGAGCCCTTTAGCCCCATCGTTAAGAGCACCGACGGTCAGGTATTGGCCCTGGGCGACTTTTCGTTCATGCTGCCGCCCAACAGCACGACGCTGGACAACGACAGACTCATCTCCAACATCGCCGACTTCCTGACCAACAGCGACCGGAGATTCGACCTTGCCGACTTTCCATATCTGTTCAGGGGCGAAGTCGACATCCTGCTGGGAGATGCCGGGCTGTTCGAGGTCGGCTCTTCGATGAAAAGCATTCTCGGCGCCAATAACATCGCTTCCCAGATTCGCGGCGTGGAGGACGTTACCAGGGACACCGTATTCCTTGGTCTATATGAACACAGCTCGAACGTAGCCCAGTACCTGGCGCTCGCCGGCGTGCAGATCGATGACGAGATACTGACGCCCTTCACCCCCGACATCGCTCGGGCCGGGACCAGCCTGGTGATTCTGCACGAATCGCAGGGCAGGCAGGTGTTGGTGGCGCTGGCCGAGAGTCGTGAGGACCTTGGCGAAACGATAACGCTTCTGAAGACGGGGGACTTCAAGGGTGGGCTGCTCAGTGACAACCTCGGCGTGTACCAGGTGTCGACGGCAGCGCCTCCGGTGGAATAGGCGCATCTCCCATAGCGCGCAACCCAGATGTGAGGAAACGCAATTGGTCATGAAATCAGGGTTACTTTCGGCGGCCGCAACGCTACTCGCCTTTGCGATTGCCTGCGGCGTTACCAGTCCCGCACCGTTAGCCGAGCCTGCCGCCCCGGCGGCTGCTCAGACCAGCATCGCGCCCGTGGCGTCGAGCCCTCCTCCGGCTGCGCCCAGGCCCTCGGCGACCGCCGTTTCGCTCACCGCCGCGGAAAAGGGGGCGATTCAGGAGTTCGCGGCAGGGCACGTCAGGATCAATAGCCAGTGGGATAAGGCGCACGCGGCATTCGACGAGTGGCGCTCCGGGCTCACGGAGTGCAGCGCCAACGCACGGCTGGTGGGCCTGCGGCAATTTTCCAGCGATGCTTTCGCCATTCAGGCGCTCGTCCGGTCACTCCCCAGGCAGGAATCGACCCGTCACCTCGCAGACCCGCTCATCGAGGCGGCGGAGTCGGAAGAGGCGGCGTTTCGCTCGCTCCGAGACGGATGGACGCCGGCGGATATCGCCCTCTTCGAAACGGTCGACGACCAGATTTCAAACTCCGAGCGCGTTCAGAAGCAGCTCGAGGACGATCTCATCGACTTGAAGGGCAGAGTATCGAACGAGTCTCGCGTGCTTTTCCTAGTCTTCTCCTCGGAGCTCGACAAGGTGAACGCAGGCTGGGACAAGTTCCACGAGGACTACAACGAGTTTCGGTCCGGCGGCGCCCCCCTGGCTACCTCCGCCACGGCCATCAGCCGGCAGGTCGAGGCATTCAGCCTGATAACCTCCTCGGTACGCAAGTTGCCCCACGATCCCGCGACGGCGCCGATCACGGATATCCTGTTGGCGGCCGCGCAGGCAGAGGAGCTTTCGCTCAGAAATCTGAGGAACCCTCTCGATTCGAGCAGCGCCTCGCAGCCGCCTTCGCCCTTTGAGGACCCGGCGTTAGGCATCGACCCCAACGGTGCGGGCGAGGAGCCTGGTAACGGGGCCTCTAACGGAGATCAGAACGGCGCAGCAGAAAACGGCTCGGAGATCATCGGCTCGTTCAGGGACTTCGGCGCGCATATCGTGCGTAGCGACGCCGACCGACGCCGGGCCGCAGAATCCATTGGCGATCTGCTCATCGAGACCTCCGAGGATAATCGGCGGGCCGTCGACGCCTTCGAGACCGAATACCAGGCACTCAGTACCGAATGGGCAAGCCTTCATCAGGATTACAAGGAATGGCGGTCCTCCCAGGGTGGCTGCGACACGACAGAGGCGGCGCAGAGTCTTTCCCAATTTTCGACGGAGTTCTCGAAGGTCGTGAACGATATCCGAAACCTCTCTACCACGCCCTTGCTCAGGCCCATCGGAGAGCTGTTCGTACAGGCCGCCGAGAGGGAGCAGGTCTCGCTGCGAGACTTGCAATCGGAGTGGCGTCCCTTCGATGCGAGCGTCTACGAAGGGATCGACAAAGAGCGCCGGACGGGCTCGAAGCTGCGGCGTCAGGTCGCTGCCGGCCTCGGCAACCTTCTGGCAGAGTACTTGTTGAGCGGGCGGTAAGGCGAAGTACCGTGGCCCTTGGTAGCCGGGCAGTCTTCCTCCCCGGCGGACCGGCTCCGCGCACCCAATTCGACTCGATGTGTTCCCCTGTGGCAGTTGCACACGAAATGCCAAGAAAAGGCAAATGGAATTATTGCCTGCGATGTGCCCCAGCAAACTCCTGGCACACAAATCGTCTTGTATGATATGAGTGTAAGGCGGACAAATCGTCTCCGAGGGCATTCGATAAATGGATTTTCCAGGACCCGTTTCTCATGGGCCCGATTTCTTCGCACGCTGAGGAGGACCGTTGGTTAAGCTCGCTGACGTAGAAGATATAAATCTACGTGTGGAACAAGAAGTCAAGTTCGTACAGATACTGCTGACCGAGGTCAGAAAGGTAATCGTCGGACAGGACGCGCTGTTGGAGCGTGTGCTCATAGGACTTCTCGCCGACGGCCACGTCCTGCTGGAGGGCGTGCCGGGACTGGCGAAGACACTTCTGGTCAAGACGATCGCCAGCGCGATTCAGGCCAAGTATTCGAGGATACAGTTTACGCCGGACCTTCTCCCCGCCGACCTGATTGGTACACAGATCTACAATCCCAGGACCAACGAGTTCAGCATTCATCAGGGACCGATTTTCGCCAACCTGGTACTTGCGGACGAGATAAACCGCGCTCCCGCCAAGGTCCAAAGCGCGCTCCTCGAAGCGATGCAGGAACGCCAGGTGACCATTGGCGACACCACCTACAAACTAGGAGAGCTGTTCCTGGTATTAGCCACGCAAAACCCGATCGAGCAGGAAGGGACCTATCCGCTGCCCGAGGCCCAGGTCGACCGCTTCATGCTAAAGGTGATCGTCGACTATCCTTCCAGGGAAGAGGAGAAGGAGATTGTCGAACGGATGACCAGAGAGCCGGACCCGCCTATTTCGCCGGTGATACACGCCGATGCCATCATGCGGGCCAGGAAGGTCATTCGGGACATCTACGTCGACGAGAAGATCATGGACTACGTGCTGGACCTCGTTATCGCCACCCGCGACCCGGCGAAGCGGCAGCTCAGTGAGCTCAAGCCATATATCGAATTCGGGGCATCTCCAAGGGCGAGCATCTATCTCGTGATGGCGGCGCGGGCGCGTGCCTTCCTGAAAGGCAGGGCATACGTCACGCCGGAGGATGTGAAGCAGCTGGCTCCGGATGTGCTGCGACATCGCATCATCATCACCTATGAGGCCGAAGCGGAAGAGGTCACCTCCTCTGATATTGTCCAGCGGATACTGGACCACGTGGAAGTACCATAGCTTGCTGACCACAGATCTGATGAAAAAGGTCCGGCAGATCGAGATCGGCACCCGCCATCTCGTCACCGAGAGCTTCGCCGGCGAGTACCGTTCGGTATTCAAGGGCCAGGGAATGGAATTCGACGATGTCCGTCCGTACAGTCCGGGCGACGACATCAGGCTGATCGACTGGAACGTAACCGCCCGCATGGGCTCCCTCTTCATCAGGCGCTATAGGGAAGAAAGGGAGCTGACCGTAATGCTGGCGGTGGACGCGAGCGGCTCGTCCGACTTTGGGACAGTTAACAGGTATAAACGCGAGCTCGCAGCCGAGCTGGGCGCCGTGCTGTCCTTCGCCGCGACTCAGAACAACGACAACGTTGGCCTGCTGATTTTCACGGACCGGATCGAGATGATGATGCCCCCCCGCAAGGGTAAACGGCACATCCTGAGGCTGATTCGCGATCTGTTGGCCTTCGTCCCCCAGTCGCGCGGCACCGATCTAAGGCTTGCTTTCAACACGATCAATCGAATCATTAAAAGACACAGCGTCGTATTCGTCATATCCGACTTTCTGGCCGACCCCGAGATCTATCGAAGCTCTCTGAGTATCACGAGCCAGCGCCACGATGTCATCGCCATAGACGTCAGCGACCCCATGGAGCGAGTGATACCAAAGGTCGGACTCATGGCCCTGAAGGACGCGGAGACCGACGAAGTTAGCTGGATCGATACGGATAGCCGCCGCTGGCGCGACGACTTCACCGGGCGCGTCGAGAGCATGGACAATTTGAAGAGCCGGACCTTCGAAAGCCTGGGCGTGGACTACGTGAAGGTCTCCACGGACAAGGACTACGTGTCCGATTTGACGGCCTTCTTCCGGAAGCGCTCGAAGCGTAGGCCTCGTTAGTTTCAACGATCTCGTAACAAAATCGCATTCCCGAATACCGCTATTTGAAGACCTGCGAACATGACATTTCCAGACATCAAATATCTTGCCGTAATCTTGATATTGTCCGCGGCTCTTCTCGTGGCCCCGAGGCAGGCGCAGGCGCAGACGCCGTCCGAGCCCAACGTGACCATGACCGCCGACACGAACCGGCTGACCGTTGGGGACCCGGTTACGCTTACGGTCCTCGCCTCGTACCCATACGGTCATACGCCGGTGTTCCCGAAGCTGCCCGCAAAGTGGGGTGAGCTGGAAGTGATGGACCAGAGCGCGGTGCAATACGGCGCCGGCACCGCGGGAACGCAGACCGCCCAACAAGAGATCGTCGTGACCTTATTTTCTTTTGGCGCCTGGGAAACACCCGAGTTTACCGTCACCTTCGTCGATGTCGCAGGGGAGACGGAAGCCCTGGCATCGGCGCCCGTAGCTCTCGAGGTGCTTTCGCTTCTGCCGGAGGGCGCGAACGAGCTACGCGATATCAGGCCCCAGGCATCCATAAATTTCCCCTTCCTACAGCCGTGGATGATCGCCGGCCTCGCCGGCCTGGGCATGACAATCGTGGGCTTCCTCGCGAACATTATCCCTCGGGTGTGGCGATGGGTCGCGGTGAGGTATCAGAAAGAGAAAAAGCTGCCCACCCCATTTCAGCTGGCACACGGTGAGTTCAGAGAAATCGAGACCTCGGACCTTCCGGGAAGAGGACTCATCGCGGACCACTACGCGCTCGTTTCAGGCGTCGTCCGTCGCTACCTCCAAAGGGAATACGAAGTGTCCGCCCTGGACCACACGACCCGTGAGATCGGCATCGCCCTGGAGCTCACATCTGTGCCAAGCGAAGATATCGACCGTATTACCCAGCTGCTGGCGATCGCTGATCACGCAAAGTTCGCGAGGTTTTCCATAGAGATTGATTCGGCAAGAGATTTCACGAGGAAGGCCCGAGACATAGTCGAAGTGATAACGCCGGTGGCGACGTGGACGGGACGAGACGGCGGTCAAGTACGATGACGCTGGGCAATGTAACGATCATCTTCGCCAATCCCTGGCTGCTGTCGCTCATCCTCCTGATTCCCGTATTTGCCGTATACCTGGCGTGGAGAGGCAAGTCCTACGAATATCCGGGGCTTCGATACGCGTATACCCCGCTGACGGTCTCGAGCTCCCGCTCGTGGAAGCTGAGACTCCGATGGCTGATGCCGGTGCTTCGATCCCTGGCGATAACGCTGTTAATAATAGCCTTCGCGCGCCCACAGTCCGGCGAAGCCAGCGAAGTCGTCGAGCGCGAGAGCCTGGACATCGCGTTGGCCCTGGATATTTCAGGAAGTATGTCGGCGTTGGACTTCGAGCCTCTAAACAGGTTGGAGGCCGCCAAGGAGGTCATCACCGACTTCATAAACAGGCGCGAGGACGACAGGATTGGTCTCGTCGTCTTCTCCAGGGACGCGTTCATCCACAGCCCGCTGACGATCGACCATCAGGCCCTGCATTTTCTCGTGAGCGAGATACGTCTGGCCAGTGACCTTGGCATAGACGACGGGACCGCGATGGGTATGGGATTGGGCAGCGCCGCAAATCTGCTCAAGGACTCCCCTCTTGAGAGCAAGGTAATCGTCCTCTTGACCGACGGAGTCAATACCACAGGACAGATCGACCCCATAACCGCCGCAGCCGCGGCCAAGGCGCTGGATATAAAAATACACACGATTGCCGTGGGCAGGCCGGGCGCGGTCGGAGTCGGGGAAGCAGCGATGGAAGGCGGGCCGCAGGAAGGATATGAGCTGGACGAGGAGACACTGCGGAAGATCGCGGAGATTACAGGTGGAATGTTCTTTCGCGCAACGGACGGCGAAGAGCTTAAACGCGTCTACATTGAGATCGACAAGCTAGAGACGTCCAAGATCAGAGTGCGCTCCTTTACCCGTTTCCAGGAGCTCTGGGGCTGGCTGCTGTTTGTCGGAGGAGGTCTGCTGATATCCGAGGTCATATTGAGCCATACCGTTTTTCGCAGAATTCCGTAGGCGGGCGCCGAGGAGAAGAGTATCTTCGCATGAATCCAGAAGTCCGGTCTATCTAACATGAGGTTTGTCGAGCCACAGGTGCTGTACATGTTGCTGCTCTTGCCTGCCATCGCGTCCTTCCTGTTCTGGGCGACGATGAAAAAGCGAGAGGCCGTGGCGAAGCTTGGCGACGAGGCGCTGCTCCGCGAATTGAGCCCGCCAAATCCCCAGCAGGCACTCAACTTGAGATATGCCGTTTGGATGCTGGCCCTGGCACTGATCATATTCGCCGCCGCCAGACCCCAGTGGGGCGCACAGGTCCAGACGGTCGAGCGCGAAGGCATCCAGATTATGCTGGTGCTGGATGTCTCCGAAAGCATGCTGGCGGACGATCAGACGCCCAACCGGCTCACTAGAGCGAAGATAGATATCGTAGACCTGATGGGTCGGCTGGAGGGAGATGAGATAGGGCTCGTGTTGTTCTCGGGAGCAAGCTTCATTCAGTTCCCGTTGACCTTCGACTATTCGACGGCCCAGAGCTTTCTACAGCGGGCCGGGCCGGAGGTGATTTCGAGGCCGGGGACCGCCATCGCCGAAGCGATCGAGACGGCCCTCGTAGGGCTGGACCTGGAGAGCGACGGCCAGAAGGCCATTATCCTGCTGACGGACGGCGAAAACCAGGAGGGTGATGTCACCGTTACCGCCATCGCCAAGGTCAGGTTGCCGAAAAAAGGCTGACCAAAGGAGCCAAAACGCATGGCCGTCTACATCTTCGAGCGTATCGACATCGTGACCAGCGGGCGTGGCAAATTCGTCGACATGGTCCGCAAGCAGTGGGCGCGCCACGCCGAAATCTCCTTCGGCGTACGGCTGGTGGGTGTGTGGGCCACCGTCGGGAGCACGGCGGCGTGGCCGGAGGCCAACCTGCTCTGGGAGATGGACGATTGGGAGCACTTCGCCAAGGCTCAAGATGCTCAATACCCCCTGGAGGCCAAGAGCGCCTACGGGCACGAGCTGTGGCGTCAGGCGTTTCGGTGGCGGTCCGGCGGCGAGAGCATGCTCCTTGAAAGCGCCAGCTTTTCACCGACGTTGGAACAGATCAAGGAACGGAACCTTAGTGGCAACGTCATTCTTCAAGAGTACGTGCAGACCAAACCGGGTGGTATGGAAGCCTATCATCAGGCGGTCCAATCCGAGTACCTACCCCTGGCCGAATCCCGAGGAATGCGGCTGCTGGGCGCGTATCGCCACGGGGTTGCACCAAACCGAGCCATGAACCTGTGGGCCGTCGACGGCTGGCCGATGCCGTTCCACCAGATCGTGATCGTGTCGATGGGCGTCCACCTGATCGACAACATGCAGCTGGGCCGGCTGATGTCGGCGTGCGCGGAGCGCGAGCGCTGGGAGTTCCTCTTCGCGATCGCGCCACTCCGCCTGGAGCGAGGGACCGCCTCACCGATCAACCCGTTGGCGATCTTCTAGCCTCCCCTTGTGTCCAGTGGGACGCTTGCTGACTATCCGGCGGTTGGCGAATAAACTCGGGGGCATGGCGGAAGAGACCCTCAGCTTCAATGCCGAAGTCAGCCGGCTGCTCGAGCTGGTTGCGCGTTCGCTCTATAGCGAGAAGCAGATCTTCTTGCGCGAGCTCATCTCTAACGCATCCGATGCTTGCGAACGTCTACAGTTCCTCGCGCTCACGGAGCCAGGACTGGTCAGTGACGATCCGGACTACCGGATCACGATCTCATTGGACAGGCGTACGCGGTCGCTCAGCGTCGCTGACAACGGGATCGGCATGACCCGGGACGAGCTCGTAGACAACCTGGGGACGATCGCTCGCTCCGGCACCGCCGCGTTCGTGGACCAGGTCGCTGCAACGAGCGAGGGCAGCCCGGGGTTAATCGGGCAGTTTGGCGTCGGGTTCTACTCCGTCTTCATGGTTGGAGACCGGGTGGACGTGCTCACAAGACGCGCCGGGGCG
>JADFQF010000406.1 GCA_022561955.1 Chloroflexota bacterium
CGGAATGTACAAAGTCCAGCTTAGTCTCTTTACGATGAGACGCAAAACGAGATCAGCCTGCCTTCCGGTAGGCCGGACCGGCGCTCCGCCGTTTGCTCTCGGGCTCCACCGCGTGTGCTAAACTACTGTCCTGACTACTCCAGAGGAGGTGCTGAGCTTGGCCAAGATTCTTGTGATTCATGGGGCCGGCATGAATATGAGAGGCAAGGTACAGACCGATGTATTCGGCACGATGACGCTGCCCGAATATGACGTAAAGATCAAGGAATACGCCGAAAAGCTAGAGGTGGACGCAGAGATATTCCACTCCAACATAGAGGGCGAGGTCATTAATAAGCTGTATGAGGCCCACGACGACGGCGTGGACGCCGCCCTCATCAATCCAGCGGGTTACACATCGGGTAATCCGACGCTGGTCGCGGCCATAAGCCAGGTGAGCTTTCCAACCTACGAGGTCCACATCTCCAACCCCGCCAGGCGGGGCGGCGTTTCAGACATAGCCCGCGCCTGCAAGGGAGTCATTGCCGGCTTCGGAATCTACGGCTACTACGTCGCAATGCTGGGCGCCCTCGACTCGATGAGCGAATGACGTCCGGTTCGAACAGCCAACCATGCATCTAGACACGAGACAGGCGCCGCCTTCGATGATGCCCAACGGATTGCAGGCGACGTGCCAGGGCCTCTGGGTCGCGGACCAGGCGACCGACAACCTGTATCTTCTCGATGACGACCTTCGGCCTCTCCGCGAAGTCCCGACCGTCGCCGAGAACTCATCGGGACTGACGATCGGCGGAGGCTTCTTCTGGATCGGCTCCAACTCGCCCGCCCAGGCAAGATACTCGAGGCCAACGGACTACAGATCGCCTTCGATACTCAAGTGCGACTTCGAGACGGGCGAGCTCGTCGAGCGATATCCCACACCCGACGGAGGCGGCATTCACGGCCTGGAGTGGGTCGAAGGGCTGCTGTGGATAACGAGCTTCCGTCCCAAGGCGCTGAGGCTCATCGACCCGGACGGCTTCAAGGTCGTCCGAACGATTCAGATTCCGCACGAACGCCTGCACGGTCTGGCAATGGACTCCGACGGCCTGTGGATGGCCCACACGACCGACAAGATCATCGTGAGGTACGACACCGGTACGGGCGAAGAGCTGGAGCGCATAGTGTACCCGACCGATGCGCCGGCCCCACACGGCCTGACGATGTGGAAGGGTGAGCTGTGGAGCTGCGACGCCAACTGGCCTGCGCCGGTCCATCCAGACGGCCCTTCGTACAGCCGAATCGTCAGGTAGAGCGTTCAGCGCGCCCTTCGAGCCTTCCACGCACTGGAGAGTCCAAAGTCCTTCACCCGCATCCAATTGATGAGAACGAAATCGGAGCTGCCGAAACGTGACGGAATCCATCTTTACCCTCTTATTGGCCGCCCTGTTTGGGTCCCTTCCGACGGCCTATATCCTTGGCAGATACGTCAAGGGCATCGACATACGCAACGTGGGCAGCAAAAACCCGGGCGCGGTGAATGCCGCCCGAAGCCTGGGCAAAGGCCTGGGACTACTGGTGCTCTTCGTGGACGCGGGAAAAGGCGCCTTGGCGGTCTTCATCGGGCAGCGTCTGGGCGCCGCCGAGCTTGCATTGTACGCCTCGGCCGTGCTCGCCACGCTGGGTCACAATTTCTCGCCGTTTCTGGGCTTCAGAGGCGGAAAGGGCGGTGCCACGGTGCTCGGCATCTCGGCCCTCATGCTCTGGCAGATAACCGCCGTGACCGTGGCCTTTGGGGCCGTATTGTTCGCCGTCACCCGGCATCCAGTCTGGTCTCTGACCGGGGTCTTCCTGCTGCTGAACCTTCTGACGATCGTTACCGGCCAAACGACCGGTCTGATAGTCCTGTGCCTGGTCCTGTCCTCTATCGTCGCCGGCACGCACCTTTTCAGGCTGCGTCCGAGCCTGATACCCGCCATACGCGCCGGAGACTGGCGACGGTTCATGAGCTCCGATTGAGGCTTCGCCTTCGCTCGAATCCACCGCACTCGACATCTGAAATATATAGCGAAATCATCGGCTTAATTGTAAAATGTGGCTCGTTGCCCGCCCTACTCGCCGAATTCAACGGCGTAGGCGGCACATCGATGTAACTCGGATATCCCAGGGGAGGCGTTTAATTCCGCCATGTTCAACCTGAACTACCGACTCATGCTCTCATTAATCCCTGCAGCTGCTATGTTTATCGCTCTGGCGTGTGGCTCATCAGAGCCGGAGCCCGCGCCGCCTCCGCCCGATCCGGCGCCGCAGCCGACGACGCAACCGTCCGCCCCTGCCGCTTCACGACCGGCGGCGCCTTCCAGCAGCCAGACCGGACTAAAACAGTATCCTTCCCCACCGCCAATGACGATCGACACGAGTAAGAGCTATACGGCGACCTTTGAGCTCGAGAAGGGCGGCGAGTTCGTTGTCGAGCTCTTCGCGGACAAGGTCCCA
>JADFQF010000407.1 GCA_022561955.1 Chloroflexota bacterium
CAACAATTGTGACGAAAGAAGGGGGATCCCAACGCCCTACCCCCATCCCCCCGTCCCCCTCCCAGCCACTTCTTGTTCACCTTCGCCACGTAGCTGAAGGTAGGGTTGACGAACTGGGTACATCGAGCCTCCAGGACCTGACCGAGAAATAGGTAGGCCTCTCCTCGTTCGAACCCATAATCTTCTTCGAGCCACAGCACCATCTCCTCCAGGGCGGTCCTGAACGCGTCTTCCGCCGGGCGGGCCATGGCCGTGGTCATGATATGGGTCTCATTCGTTATGCGTGGCCACGTCATGGACGAAGGCATGTCTGCGAGCTCGCACCTCATGTTTACGATGCCGCCCGTCTCGATGCCGCCCGCGCCGCAGATCTCGCCGTCGCCCTGCCGTGCGTGCATGTCGCCTATGTGCAGCAGGGCGCCGGGCACGCTTATGGGAATATGAACCGTCGCTCCCGTCGTTATCTCCTGGATATCGAAGTTTCCGCCCCACTGTCCGGCCCAGGCATTGGACCACCGGACGTTGGCAGGGGAGACTCCGACGACGCCCAGCATGGGCTCGATGGGAAACTTCAGATCGTCACTCCAAATTATGAAGCCGTCCTTTATTTGGACGATCTTTTCGTGATGGCCGATCCCGCTTCCGCCGAGCCAGCCCGGCATGGCGCCGTTGGCTCCGCGAAAGCGAGTAAATCCGAAGGGCTCGACCTCTATCGCGCCGACATGGACCGACAGCATCTGTCCAGGCTCCGCACCGTTGATGTAAATGCAGCCGCTGGAGGGATTGCCGCCCAGCAGCTTGCCCTCCAGCAGCTCTCTTTCGGGATGCGACTCGATCCAGGGGCCCCTGTTCATCTGGGTCTCCACCTGAAACTCCTCGCCGGGATCCACATAAAGGGTAGGCTTGTTGTCAGGTCCGGTCTCGAAATAAAGGACCTCTTTAGTCGCGAGTTTCATGGCAATCTCCCCTCGACAAGGCCTGGAATGCTGGCCATTCTAGCACAGCGGCCGGGCGGCCCCTGACTTCTTATTTACATTCGAAGGATCAGGTACGGGAGAGCAAAGTTGCCGGTGACATACGTATGGGACTAGCCGCCGAAAGTCTGGGTCGGTTTCGCAGGTTATTAAGGGAGGCAGAGGCCCAGAGGGTTGCGTTTTTCAACGAGATTAGCTATAGTTTGGCATGCCTTTGTCAAGGGTGCGGTTTTACCTCTGTCTCACGCGGTCAATCCACCGTTTTAGACCGACCTGGTCCAAGCCTGAGAGCTCACTTACCAACGCTGCTGGATGCGGCACTTTGGGAGAGGATATGAGTTATGTCTAGAATCGGCGAGATAATTCTAGAAGTAAAGGACCTGCAGACGTATTTCGTCACTCGCTGGGGGGTCGTGAAGGCGGTGGACGGAGTAAGCTTTGTGCTGCGCAGGGGCGAGACCTTGGGCATCGTCGGAGAGTCGGGTTCCGGTAAGTCCGTGACCACGCTGTCCATTGTTCGACTAGTGCCTTCTCCACCGGGCCACATCGTGGGAGGTCAGGTTCTTCTGGAAGGGGAAGACATCCTACAGCTGGACGAGAGCGAGATGGAAAAAGTGCGTGGCGATAAGATTGCCATGGTACTTCAGGACCCGATGACGGCGCTGAACCCCGTTTTCGACATCGAGGACCAGGTAGGCGAAGCGCTCAAGATCCACAAGGGCTTGTCCGGGTCTACGCTCAAGGACCAGGTCGTGGACATGCTTAGAAAGGTGAGGATACCTGCGCCGGAGGTGAGGATAAAGGACTTTCCGCATCAGCTTAGCGGAGGCATGCGCCAGCGCGTCGTCGGAGCGATAGCGATCTCTTGCGACCCTCAAGTGCTAATCGCCGACGAGCCTACCACCTCCCTCGACGCGACAATTCAGGCCCAGTATCTACGGCTTCTCCGCGACCTTCAGGAGGAGACCGGCGTCGGCATTATCTTCATTACGCACGACTTCGGAATCGTCGCCAAGATGTGCGACCGTGTTGCCGTCATGTACGCCGGAAAGATCGTAGAACAGGGAAACGTACGGCAGATCTTCAACAATCCTTCCCATCCTTACACTGAGGCCCTGATAAATTCGGTGCCAAAGATGGAAGAAAAGATGGACCGGCTATACTCAATTCCGGGACAGCCTCCCGCACTATGGAACCTGCCGCAAGGATGCGCCTTTGCGCCGAGGTGTCCAAAGGTATTTGACAAGTGTCACGAGGCCGTTCCACCTTCGTTCGACGTGGGCGAAGGCCAGTTCGCTGCCTGCTGGCTACGCGAAAAAGAAGGCGCTAACGTCTCGTCTAGCGGGGTATAGATAATGAGCACTTCAAATGGTTCCACGAACGGCGCGATCCTTGAAGTACGGGACCTAAAAAAGTACTTCAAGGTCAACTCCGGAGTATTCAGCCGAAGCAAGGCGAGCCTTAAGGCCGTAGACGGCATCTCCTTTGTCATTGAGGAGGG
>JADFQF010000408.1 GCA_022561955.1 Chloroflexota bacterium
TGATTGCAGCGCTAATCGTGATACCCGAACCTAGTTTAAACGACTAAAATGCTTCAGGATTTGGACTAAGTGGTAAATCCCGGCACAGGTCTCAACTCAGCCCAAATGCAGTCACCGGAAGGCGCCACCCACTTCACAAGCCCTCGAGAATCGGTCCTCGTGGTCGACTTCGGCTCCCAGTACAGCATGCTCATAGCGAGGCGCGTTCGGGAGAGCCACGTCTATTGCGAGATCGTCTCCCACCGCTCTACGTGGGAGAGCGTAGCCCGTCTCAATCCCAGGGGCGTCATTCTCTCCGGAGGGCCCGCGAGCGTGTACGAGGAGGGCGCCCCTCTTGCGCCCCAGTGGGTCTACGATAAGGGCCTGCCCGTCCTGGGAATATGCTACGGCATGCAGGTAATGGCACACCAGCTAGGCGGCAGCGTAACGCCGGCGGCCAAGCGCGAATACGGCCACGCGGTGATGCACCAGCGCTCTTCGGGCAACTCCCTGTTCGACGCGCTGCCCGAATCGATGCAGGTCTGGATGAGCCACGGCGATCACATCACCGAGCCACCTCCCGGATTCGCCGCCCTGGCATACACCGACAACTCCCCCATAACCGTAATGGGGGACGACCGTCACCGGTACGGCCTGCAGTTTCACCCCGAGGTAGTGCATACCCCCCAGGGCAAGGCCATAATCGAAAACTTCCTGTATAAGGTCTGCCGATGTGAAGGGCTCTGGACGACGGGCAACTTCGTAAACGAGTCGATAACCTCGATTCAGGACAGGGTCGGAACGGGAAAAGTCATCTGCGCCCTGTCGGGAGGCGTCGACTCCGCCGTGGCGGCCACGCTCGTCCACAGGGCGGTCGGCGACCAGCTTACGTGCATATTCGTCAACAACGGCCTCATGCGTCGAAACGAGCCTGAGCAGGTCAGGGACGCCTTCGAGAGGCACTTCAAGGCGAACCTCATCTACTCCGAGGCGACCGAGAACTTCCTGGGAGCGCTCCAGGGAGTCGTGGACCCCGAGAGAAAGCGCAAGATCATCGGCGAGGAGTTCATACGGGTCTTCGACGAGGAGGCCGCGGGCATAGGCGAGGTCGACTTCCTCGCCCAGGGAACCCTGTATCCCGACGTCATCGAGAGCGAGACCTCCGATAATACGGTCTCCGCCAAGATAAAGACCCACCACAACGTAGGGGGTCTTCCGGAGCACATGAAGCTCAAGCTCGTCGAGCCGCTTCGCCACCTATTCAAGGACGAGGTCCGGAACGTGGGCCTCGAGCTCGGCTTGCCCGAGGAGATCGTAAATCGGCAGCCATTCCCCGGACCGGGGCTCGCCATTCGAATCATCGGGGAGGTCACCTACGACAAGCTGGAGATATTGAGGGCAGCGGACGCGATTGTCATGGAGGAAATTCGGTCCAGCGGCCTATATAGCGAGACGTGGCAGAGCTTCGCCGTCCTGACGGACACCCGCAGCGTCGGCGTCGTGGGCGACCTTCGGACGTACGGCCATGTGATCGCGATTCGGGCCGTCACCAGCGAAGACGCGATGACGGCGGACTGGGCGCGTATACCCCACGACGTCCTGGCACGCATGTCCAGCCGGATTGCCAACGAGGTGCCCGACGTGAATCGAGTCGTGTACGACATCACCAGCAAGCCGCCCGGCACTATCGAATGGGAGTGATTTTCCCCGCAATCAAGACGGCTCTTACGCCGGGCAAGATATGCCGTCCTTGTCTGGCGGGCATCGCCCCTTCGGATGAAGACCGCACGCCGACTACAGATTTCGCTGAGGAGACTAGCTGACCCGCGCATGTCGATGGAAGAAGAAATACTAATCGATCAGGACGTTAAGGCCGTCTTCGACGAGCACCTGCTGGGATGGGACCGCGTATCCACGGGGCCTGTGCACGGCGGCGTAGGCTACAACGTTGCCGGCGCGACGTTTGCCATCCTCCTCGAGGGCGTAATAGCGGCCAGACTGCCGGACGATCTCAGATCGAAGGCGTTCGGCCTGGCGGGCGTGTCCCCGTACCGGCCTCCCGACGGAGGTGATGGGTACGCCGAATGGGTCCAGATGGTCATATTGCTTCCAGACGGCGTGCCGGACGTAGTTCCCTGGATTCGGGCCGCCTACGAGTACGCTTCGGGCGACACTCCAGGAGGGACGTGAGTCGATGTCGGATATCACGAAGCACGAGTTCCTCTCCTCGGTTGGCCGTCTTGCCGAGAGTGTCTATGACTTCCATCACAGGTTCGGGTCGATGCCCGTCGATACCAACGGGAGTCCCGACCGGGCCCTGGAAGCCCTACGAAAACAGTTCCTGTTCCTCATGGAGGAGGCCGGAGAGCATGCCAGCGATCTGAACAAGGGCTTGCTGGACAAGGCGCTTCTGGAGCTTGCCGACGTGGCCTTCGTGGCCCTGGGCGGCGTGTATCTGTCCAATGCCCGGGGCGCGGATGCGTGCTTG
>JADFQF010000409.1 GCA_022561955.1 Chloroflexota bacterium
TAAAAATGCGAGGAGGGGACGAGGCCTACAACCTATGCGATCCCCTGGCGGTCGCCGCCGCGATTCGGCCGGAACTGTTTACGTTCGCCCAGGCCAACGTAAGCGTGGAGACCGACGACTCGTCTCGCAGGGGCAAGACCTCGGCCAGCTACGGCACGGGCAACGTAATGGTCGCGACCGATGTCCAGGCCGGCGAGGCCAAGGCGTTCCTGCGCTCCATGTTCACCTGACCGGTCTGATGAGGCCGCGAATTTTAATAGCCCTCTTGATAGGCATTTAATTGTTGACCAATTTACTCATGAATGATATATTTGGTACAAGATTGTTGACTAAATTAGTCAACATAGCAATTTTCGACTAAGGAGAGATGTCGCATATGACCAATCAGAAGGTCATTTCTCGTAAGACGGTACTGGAAGACGAGGGCTACAAGTGGGGCATGGACTTCGACATCGAGTCGGACGTTGCCCCCAAGGGACTGAACGAGGATATAGTCCGGCTAATCTCCCGCAAGAAGCGCGAGCCGGAGTGGTTGCTGGAATGGCGTCTCAGGGCGTACAAGCACTGGCTCACCCTGGAGAACGAGGAGCCGACCTGGGCCAACGTGAAATACGCGCCCATAGACTTCCAGGACATGATCTACTATGCGGCCCCGAAGTCTCAGGAGGACGGACCGAAGAGCCTGGACGAGGTAGACCCCGAGATACTGGAGGCCTTCAGCAAGCTGGGGATTCCCCTGGAAGAGCAGAAGAAGCTTTCGGGCGTAGCGGTCGATGCAATACTGGACAGCGCGTCCGTGGCCACCACGTATAAGTCGATGCTGGAGGAAGCGGGCGTCATCTTCTGCTCGGTCAGCGAGGCCGTGCAGACTCACCCGGAGCTTATTCGCAAGTACCTTGGCTCGGTCGTCCCGTACACGGACAACTTTTACGCCACACTAAACGCCGCCGTATTTAGCGACGGCTCCTTTGTGTACATCCCCAAGGGCGTGCGCTGTCCGATAGACCTGATGACGTATTTCAGGATCAACGAGCTCAACACCGGCCAGTTCGAGAGGACGCTCATAATCGCCGACGAGGGCAGCTACGTCAGCTATCTCGAAGGCTGCACGGCGCCGATGCGGAAGACGCATCAGCTGCACGCCGCGGTAGTAGAGCTGATAGCGATGGACAACGCGGAGATCAAGTACTCGACCCTTCAGAACTGGTATCCGGGAGACAAGGACGGCAACGGCGGCGTCTTCAACTTCGTCACCAAGCGCGGCAAGGCGGCCGGCGTCAACTCCAAGATAAGCTGGACTCAAGTGGAGACCGGTTCCGCCATTACCTGGAAGTATCCCAGCGTGATACTGCAGGGGGACAACTCCGTCGGCGAGTTCTACTCGGTGGCCCTGGTGAACAACTATCAGCAGGCCGACACGGGCACGAAGATGATTCACCTGGGCAAGAATACGAGGAGCACCATCATCGCCAAGGGCATATCCGCCGGCCACGCCCAGAACACCTATCGCGGCCAGGTGAAGATAATGCCCAGCGCCCATAACGCGAGGAACTTCACGCAGTGCGACTCCCTTCTGATCGGCGACAAGTGTGGAGCGCATACGATCCCCTACATCGAGGTCCGAAACCCGACGGCGCAGATGGCCCACGAGGCCACGACGTCCAAGGTAGACGACAATCAGCTGTTCTACCTGCAGCAGAGGGGCATCAGCCTCGAAGAGGCGAACTACATGATAATCAACGGTTTTTGCAGAGGGATCTTCAAGGAGCTGCCCTTTGAATTCGCCGCCGAGGCTTCGCAGCTACTCAGAGTAAGCTTGGAGGGAACAGTCGGTTAAGAATGACGAACAACTCAAACAGCACCCCACTTCTCGAGGTTAAGGACTTACACGTTTCAATTGCAGATGGTACAGAAATTCTGAAAGGCATAAACCTCACGGTACACAAGGGCGAGGTCCATGCCATCATGGGACCCAACGGCTCCGGCAAGAGCACGCTTGCCAACGTGCTGGTGGGGCGGCCCGAGTACATAGTCACCAGCGGAGAGGCCCTGTATAAGGGCAAGAGCCTGCTGGGCATGCTGCCCGAGATTCGGGCTCGCGAGGGCCTGTTTCTCGCATTCCAGTATCCGATGGAGTTGGCGGGCGTCCGGACCTGGCAATTCCTCAAGGCCGCGGTGGACGCCATTCGTGAGCATCGCGGCGAGAAGGCGTTCAGTCTACGGGAGTTCGACCGGCTGCTGGAGGAGAAGCGCGAGATGGTCGAGATAGACCCTGCCCTCATCAAGCGATCGGTGAACGAAGGCTTCTCGGGCGGCGAGAAGAAGCGCAACGAGATCCTTCAGATGGCACTCCTAGACCCGACCCTTTCGCTGCTGGACGAGACCGACTCCGGCCTCGACATCGACGCCCTGCGAATCGTCGCCAACGGCGTGAACCAGGTCAAGGAGCCCGCAAAGGCTATCG
>JADFQF010000410.1 GCA_022561955.1 Chloroflexota bacterium
CCTCGTAAGATGGTCCACGTGATCGAGATCATAGAGAAGACGTGGGTGGCGTCCGAGTCGCGTCGGGCCGTCGACATGTCCACGACCTTCCGCGTGCCGTCGTGGGAGGAGCTGCCGGATGCATCTTCGGGCCCCGTCCCACCTGCAAGGCCCTAGGTTGCACACGCCACGTACTTTGATTGTGGACGAAAGACAGGGCTAGCCTGACCCAGGCTCTGCGAACGTCAAGGCGTCTCTCGGGTTTGCTACCAGCAGCGCCTGTATGGCCTCCTCGTTGATTCCTCTGGACCTCATGCGCGGCACGATGTGCGCGATGATATAGGAGTAGCCGTGACCGCCGTACTTCTCCAGCCTGTGCTTGGAGCATATGTCGTGGGATACGACGATTTTTCGACCGAAGCCTTGCGAAGAGATCCAGGTGATATCGTCCATGCGTTTTGAATCGTTAGGCATGGCGATGTCCGGATTAAGGGGATAGTGGGACTGCTCCTGGCCGAACAGGTCCCATTCGAGAAAGCATCCTGCCTCTGCTATCTTCTGCAGCGTCTCGTGAAGAAACACCGTCCTGTCCAGGTGTCCGATGATCGTGCGATTGAGGTCCGCGCCCGCCTCTGTCAGGACTCCGATGATATCTATTGGCGATGTTTCATCCCGGCCTGGATGGATCAGAATCGGAGCGCCGGTCGTTCTCTGTGCCGCAGCCGATGCCCGCAGGACCTTTCGCTCGTTCTCCGTCAACGGCCACGAGCAGCCGATCTCGCCGATGATGCCGGAACGGATCCGGGTGCCGTCCACGCCCTCCGCAACGTCGTTCACTATCTGCCGTGCGAGCTCATGTTCGGACGCGTCGTTCACGTAGGCCGGGTGCGCGACGTCGACGTAAAATGATGAGCCCATGACGATGTTCACGCCGGTGGCCCTGGATATGCGGGCCAATCCCTGTGGGTCGCGCCTTATGCCTACGCTGGTGGCGTCAACAAGGGTATCGCCGCCGTTTTGCCTGTAAAGAGAGGCCTCCTCGATGGCGGTGTCGATGTCCAGGAGCCGGGAGTTGTCGAGATTGGCCTGGCCGTAGTGTCGAATGCGGCCCAGCGCCTTCATCGACACCGGCTCGTGATAGAAGCCTGTAGCGCTCGCCTGAGCGGGCTCGGTGTGAATGACGGACAGGTCTACCAGCAGATGCTCATGGGTGAGCGTTACACCCAGGGCGTCGGGCTCGATAGGTCCAAGTACGGTCTGTACTTTGCCCGCGATGTTTGAGCCTGGCATATTAACCTCTCGTAGGTAAGTATTCAGCTGTGCGCAGCCGCGTAAACCCGGCAAACCTAGCCTAGTAGCCCTCGGCGCGCCACTCGAAGGCCAGCGTCGCGTAGCGCACGAAGACGGCGCCGCCCGGTGCCGCGATAGGCCCGTTGATGGCCAGCAACGCGATCGTGTGGGTGTCTCCGGGCTTGGGGTCGGTGCTGACCACGACGCGCTGAGGTATGTTGAATCCCTGTACGGTGCCCTTGCCGCGATCGCACTCGCCGTCGATCCAGATCTCGCCGTAGTCGTCTATGCAAGTCTCGAAGAGGACCGTCGTTCCCTCCACCGGCCTGCCCTTGATCGACTCGGGCAAGGTAATGCTGGTGCGGTACCATATGAAGGAGAGCCCGCGCGAACGCCACGCGACGATGTCGTCGGTCGTCTCCCATCCGGAGTCGTCGTAGTCGGCCAGACGCGCCGGGCTGCCCGCCAGGTTTGCGACAAGCCCCTCGTTGGGCTCTCCGGGCACGAGGCCTATGGCGTGCCTCCACTGGCCCTCGACCAGCTTCAGCTCGTTCGGGTCCTGGATATGCAGCTCGACTCTTGGCATGGTTTTGGCTCCCCTCAGACTTGCTTAATTCTGGACAAGCGCCCTAGAAGTTCAGGCCCGATTATACCCGCAGTTCATCGGGCTGTACACAACGCCGCGCCTTCTGCTTTAATGGGGCCGTAAGGTCAAGACCGGC
The DNA here is from genome assembly GCA_022561955.1 of Chloroflexota bacterium. Next base: position 1,992 of record JADFQF010000410.1, read on the forward strand.
CATCGTTCTGAATGGAGCCAAGAATATGTACGACCTGCTGATCAAGAACGGACTCGTGTACGACGGCACGGGCGCACCACCCTACCCTGCCGACGTCGCCTCAGTAGGGGATGACATCGTCGCCATAGGGAGGCTGGATGGGGAGGCCGCAAAGACCGTTGACGCCTCTGGTCACGCGGTATCACCGGGGTTCATAGACCTTCATACTCACAGCGACATGTCGTTTCTTCTGGATTCCAGTGCTCAGAGCAAGGTCAGGCAGGGCGTCACGCTGGAGCTTGCCGGCAACTGCGGCATGAGCTTCTGCGCGCCGTTGTTGGGCGAGGCCAGGGAATTGCTGATGCCGCGAGTCTCCCAGTACACCGACGACTTTGACATCACCTGGAACGACTTCGCGGGCTATCTGGACGCCCTGGAAGGCGCGGGCTCCACGCTCAAGCTCGCCGTCCAGGTCGGCCACGGCACGATACG
>JADFQF010000024.1 GCA_022561955.1 Chloroflexota bacterium
GACCTTGACATTCTCGTTATCCCCTGACTTTATTCGTTCCTTGGGTTCTATGGCAGCGTCTAAAGCGCGAACGACGCACTCCGAGCTGCGAGTTTACTTCTGATACCTTCGGCGTTGTATGAACTTGTCCGAGGGCTTCTTCTTCTTTCGAGTCCTGTACCCCAGAGCAGGCTTGCCCCAGGGCGTCTTCGGCCCCGGCATGCCTATGGGAGACCGGCCCTCGCCGCCTCCGTGGGGATGGTCTCTCGGAGACATCACGGAACCGCGTACCGTGGGGCGCCATCCCATGTTCCTCCGTCGACCGGCCTTGCCGAGCTTTATGTTCTTGTGATCGACGTTGCTGACCTGTCCTATGGTCGCCATACAGGCGCTTAGGACATATCGCATCTCACCCGAAGGCAGCCTCAGGAGGGTGTATTTCCCCTCCTCGGCAAGCACCTGGGCCGCGCTGCCGGCGCTGCGGACTATCTGGCCGCCGCGGCCGACCTGCATCTCGATGTTGTGGACCATGGTGCCCTGGCGAATCGCCCGCAACGGCAGGGCGTTGCCGACTCTGAGCTCCGCCTGCTCTCCCGCCTCGACGGTGTCGCCGACCTTGATCCCATTGGGGGAAATAATGTATCGCCAATCGCCGTCGGGATACTTGATCAACGCGATGTACGAGGAGCGGTTGGGATCGTACTCGATGGAGGTTACCTCTCCCGGAACGCCCGTCTTGTCGCGTTTGAAGTCGATGATCCGCAGCCTGCGCTTGTGGCCGCCGCCGCGATGCCTCACCGTAATCCTGCCCTTGGAGTTGCGGCCCGCCCGCTTCTTGAGAGGCTTGAGCAGCGACTTTTTGGGCTTGTCGGTAGTGAAGTCGTCGGAGGTCGGCAGAACCGCCCCACGCTGACCGGGTGTCGTAGGTTTTAATGCTCTTAACGGCATCTTAGACGCCCTCGAAAATAGTTATGGTGTCTCCGGGTGAAAGGGTCACGATCGCCTTTTTCCAGGACTTCTTGAGCGTCGCCCTCGGTCCGTACTTCTTGCTTTTCCCCCGCATGTTCATGGTGTTTACCTTCGTGACCGTGACGTCGAAGGCGTCCTGCACCGCAATTCTTATCTGGTGCTTGGTTGAACCGGTTGCGACTTCGAATACGTATCGACCCTCATCCTGCATGAGGGTGCTCTTCTCGGTGATTATGGGCCTTCGTAGGATCTCGAAAGGGTGCATGGCTATTCTTCCTGGGCTCCGTCGTCGAGATTTTTGGGCCGCCGGCGAACGAAAGGTCCGCCCCAGTTCACCTCTGCGTTGCGGACGGCATCGAGCGTCATCACGACTTTTCTGGCGTTGAGTATCGAGAGCGTGTTGAGCAGCGCCGACGGAATGGTCCGCACCCTGGGCAGGTTTCTGGCTGCTCGGAGTGTGTCCGCGCCTGCGCCGTCGGCCACCAATAAGACGGAGCTGCTCACGTCCAACGACTGCAAGAACTGCGCCATATCCTTTGTCTTGGCGTGCTCGAGCTCGAGGTTTTCCACTACGACGAGCTGGTTTTCCCTGACTTTGTCCGAAAGGATCGCCTTGAGAGACTGGCGCTTCATCCTTTTGGTGGTTCGTTGGCGGTAGCTCCTGGGTATCGGCCCAAATACGACGCCTCCGCCTCGCCACTGGGGCGACCTTATCGAGCCCTGCCTGGCGCGGCCGGTGGATTTCTGCGGCCTGGGCTTTGCGCCGCCGCCGGCTACCTGCGCGCGGGTCTTGGTCTTTGCCGTCCCCTGGCGCCGGTTGGCTAGCTGCCCGACCATCACCTGGTGGACAAGCGGAGCGTTCATGGGAGCGTCGAATACGTCGTCGCGCACATCGACGCTGCCGATGACGATTCCTTTGGTGTTATGAAGTGCAAGCTTCACGGTTAGTTCTTCATCCTTCGGACCTGTTTTCGCAGGATAACGAGAGAGTTCCGGGCGCCGGGAATCGTCCCCTTAACCAGCAGGATGTTCTTCTCGGGGTCTGCCGAGACGACTACGAGGTTCCTTGCGGTTATCTTGGCATTGCCCATATGGCCGGCCATGCGCAGGCCCTTGATTACTCTGCCCGGCGTGGTTCCGGCGCCGATCGAGCCGGGGGCCCTGTGCCTGTCCGACTGCCCGTGGGTCTTCGGCCCTCCGTGGAAGTGGTGTCGCTTGACGCCGCCGGCGAAGCCTCGGCCCTTGGAGTAGGACGTTGCGTCTATCCTCTCGCCTTCTTCGAATAGGCTGACGTCCACGGTCTGCCCGACCTCTACCTCGGAGATGTCGTCGACGCCGACCTCTCTCAGGAACCGGAAGAGATTTCCGGCGTTCCTCAGATGTCCGGCCTCGGGCTTACTCAGGCGCTTTACGGGCTCGTAGCCGAGCTGCACGCCCACGTATCCGTCGTTATCGGTGGTCTTGACCTGCGTGACGGTGCAGGGTCCCACCCACAGAGCCGTAACGCAGTCCGACTGGCCGTTTTCCTGGAAGACCTGTGTGGTCCCTATTTTTTTACCTAGGAGTCCGTGTAAGGGCATAGCTAATATCTTTTCTAAAGCTTGATCGAGATGTCCACGCCTGCGGGGACATTCAGCCTGGTGAGAGAATCGATGGTCTTGGAGGTGGGTTCGAGGATGTCGATCAGCCGGTTGTGGGTGCGGAGTTCGAAGTGCTCTCTGGAGTCTTTGTCGATATGGGGCCCTCGAATTACGCAGAACCTCTTTATTGAGGTGGGTAGGGGCACAGGACCGGTGACTCTCGCGCCTGTACGCTCGGCAGCCTCCACTATCTGGCTGGCCGAGAGGTCCAGTATTCGGTGGTCGAACGCCTTCAATATAATCCGGATTTTCTGGTTGCTGGTCGTCATCGTAAACCTTTATCTATCTGATGAATAAAATCGACTCAGATATTTATAGCAGATTCGGGTGCCTTTTCGTAGCTTTCAAACTCCAGGGAGTAGCTCGCGCGGCCCTGCGTGAGCGAACGAAGGGCGCTGGCGTAGCCGAAGCTCTCTCCCAGCGGCAAAGCGGCCTGGACGACCTGAATGTCCCCCTGACCCTCGATGTTTCTTATGTTAGCACGATGGCGACCCAAATCGCCAAGTACGTCGCCCAAGAACTCGCCCGGTGTAACTACCTCAAGGCGCATGATGGGTTCGAGCACGACGGGACGGGCCTTCCGCACCGCCTCTTTGGCGGCCATGGAGCCCGCAATCTTGAAGGAGACCTGTGACGAGTCCACTTCATGGAAGCTGCCGTCCAAAAGTGTTACCTTCATGTCAATGATGGGAAAGCCGGAAAGCGGGCCGGTGTTGAGCGCCTCTCGGACTCCAGCCTCAACGGAGGGGATGAACTCCCTGGGAATGGAGCCGCCCCTGATCTTGTCCTCGATTTCGATACCCGAGCCGCGTTTGCCGGGCTCGACCTCTATCACGACATGGCCGTACTGGCCGTGCCCACCGGACTGTCTTATGAAGCGTCCCTCCGCTCTCGCGGGGATCGTGATCGCTTCGCGGTAGGCCACCCTCGGCCTTCCGACGTTGCCTTCTACCTTGAATTCTCGCTTCATGCGGTCGACGAGGATCTCCAGGTGTAGCTCACCCATGCCGGACATGATCGTCTGCCCGGTCTCTTCGGCATAGGTTACCCGGAACGTCGGGTCTTCGTCGGAAAGTTTGATCAACGCATCCGATAGCCTGTCCTGGTCCGCCCGCGACTTGGGCTCGATGGCTACGGAGATCACCGGCTCGGGGAACGTTATCGTCTCCAGAACGAGGGGCTCGTCCAGGTCGCATATGGTGTCGCCCGTGGAGGTGTCCTTGAGGCCGACCGCCGCGGCGATCTGACCGGCATATACCTCTTCGACATCCTCGCGATGCTGGGCATGCATCTGGACGATTCGACCCATGCGTTCCCTTTTCTTGCTGGTGGAGTTATAGATGATCGCGCCGGATTTTATCCTGCCGGAGTAGACCCTGAAGTAGACCAGGCGACCTATGAACGGGTCTGAAACGGTCTTGAAAGCGAGTGCTGAAAATGGATCGTCGAGGCTCGGGCGACGGGTCAGCTCTTCGCTGGTCTTTACGTCTTTCCCTACTACCGGCGGCAGGTCTACCGGTGACGGCAGATAGTCCCCTACGGCATCGAGAAGCGTCTGGATGCCCTTATTTTTCAGCGCCGTGCCACACAGCACCGGAACGATTCGGTAGTCTATCGTCGCCCTCCTGAGGGCCTGCTTCAATTCGTCGCGGCTGATTTCCTCCTCTTCCAGATACTTTAGGAGCAGATCGTCATCGGTCTCGGCGACCTTTTCGATCAGCACGCCCCGATAGTTCTTACACTCCTCGATGAGCTCTTCGGGTACCGGCCCTTCTTTCGGCTCCTCCGTGACATCGTCGGACCAGATCCAGGACTTCTCTTCCACCAGATCGATCACGCCTCGAAAGTTGTCTTCGCTGCCGACGGGAATCTGGATCGCTACGGGGTTGGCTCGGAGTCGGTGGGTTATGGTGTCGATGGTTCGCTGAAAGTCGGCCCCGACGCGGTCCATCTTGTTTACGAAGCAGATTCTCGGTACGTGGTATCGGTCCGCCTGTCGCCAGACCGTCTCTGACTGGGATTGGACGCCTGCGACGGCGTCAAACACAACAACACCGCCATCTAGTATTCGGAGGCTTCGCTCCACTTCGGCGGTGAAGTCGACGTGGCCGGGGGTGTCGATAATGTTGATGTCGTACCCCTTCCAGCTCGCCGTTGTTGCTGCAGAGGTAATTGTTATGCCTCGCTCCCGCTCCTGGGCCATCCAGTCCATTGCGGTAGTGCCCTCGTCGACGCCACCCAATCTGTATATGCGGCCCGAAAAGTAAAGCACACGCTCGGTGACCGTGGTCTTACCGGCGTCTATGTGCGCTATGAATCCGATGTTACGGATTTTTTCCAGCTTTATGCCGTTATTGGATTCCATCTCTATACGATTCTTCTAGCTCTACCAGCGGTAGTGTGCGAAGGCGCGGTTGGCCTCGGCCATCCTGTGCAGGTCTTCGCGTCTTCTTACCGCGGTGCCCTGATTTCTTGACGCCTCCAATATCTCGCTGGCGAGGCTTTCATGGGTCGGCCGGCTTCCACGATTGCGGGCGGACTCTATCATCCACCTCATGGCAAGGGTCATTCTCCGCTCGGGTCTGACCTCTGTCGGCACCTGGTACGTGGCGCCGCCGACACGTCGGGACCGCACCTCCAACATTGGGGTGGCGTTGCGGATAGCCTGCTCGAACACCTCCAACGGAGATCGGTTCGTCTGCTGTTCCACGATGTCCAGTGCTTTATAGACGATACGCTGCGCGACCGTCTTCTTGCCGTTCCACATTATCTTGTTAATGAATTTGCTCAGCTCGACGCTGCCGTACCTGATGTCCGGTGGAATTATTCTCTTTTCAGCTCTTCTACGACGGGCCATATCTTGATCTCAACTTTGCTTCGGTTAGGCGGGACCGGTCTCTCGCTTGGTGCCGTACTTGCTTCGTCCCCGTCTCCGTCCGTCGACGCCTGCCGTGTCCAGCGCACCACGTATCACGTGGTATCGAACGCCGGGCAGGTCCTTAACGCGTCCCCCGCGTATCAGCACGACGGAGTGCTCCTGCAGGTTGTGGCCTTCGCCGGGAATGTAGGCCGTTACTTCCATGCCGTTGGTAAGCCTTACCCTGGCTACTTTTCGAAGGGCGGAGTTAGGCTTTTTAGGTGTCTGCGTCCTCACCTGAACACAAACGCCCCTTTTTTGCGGGGCGCCTGAATCTCTTCGTCCACGGTTCTTAAGCGAGTTAAAGGAATATCGAAGCGCGGGCGCCTTGTCCTTCTTCTTCTTCATTTTTCTGCCCTTGCGCACGAGCTGATTGACCGTGGGCATGATAAAACCTCAATCTTTTTGGATAAGCACGCTCAATGGGAATGCCAAAAAACGAGGACACCTTTTAAGGCGACCAAGAAGAAATTCTACTATCGTGAGCCACCGATGTCAACAATATCCGGGGCTCATATTAGGGCTCTAAATCGCGGTATTTTGGACCCCGTGCTCCGCGAAGACGACCCTTGTTCTGCGGGGGCGTGCCAACAATTCGAATCGCGTTACGTCCGCTCACGACTCAGGCGTGAACTCCCGTCTGACTCCTATTGTTTTCACGTGCCAATCCCGCGAGATCTTGCCGGCATTCCGGAACGCATTTATGTCTAATGGGGCAAGGAGCTTTGACGGCCCCTTGCATCCAGAGAACTCCGGCAGTTAGAATCATATGCTGTGCCAGTAAATCATCTCTCGAATTTATGGTAAGGAAATTATCAGATGGAAGCCTACGAATTAATACAGCTAGAGCCTAATCCTAATATAGAGGACTTTCAGGCGGGCGACACGGTAAGGGTGAACATCAAGGTCACGGAAGGCGATAGGACCCGCACGCAGGCATTCCAGGGCGTCGTCATTCGTCGCCGTGGCGGCGGCCCGGGCGAGTCGTTCACTGTACGCAGGGTGACCCACGAGATTGGGGTCGAGCGTACGTTCCTGCTGCACTCCCCGAACGTCGAGTCCGTCAGCGTCACGCGAAGGGGGAAGGTGCGAAGGTCACGCCTCTACTACCTTCGGGGCCTTTCCGGGAGGGCGGCTCGCATCAAAGAGAGGCGCTAGTCGACGAATATTTATTGGCCCTTGGACGGCGCTTCCAGGGGCCAAAGTGTAACCTCATTTAGGCGTTCCGAAGCGGCGGATACCGGCGAATTCGGGACGCCTTATTGTTTCTGCTATTGTATAGCCGAGGCAGGCTATCCCCCAACCGGACCGCACTCCATTTGAGCTATGAGATACGCAGAAGTCGCTGTAGACGCCCCTACCGGCAGCAATCGCACCTTTAGCTACTCGTGCGTCGAAGGCATGGAGGTCTTGCCGGGCCACCTGGTTCGCGTGCCCTTTGGCGCGAGGAAGCTGCAAGGCATCGTCGTGCGGCTCGTAGCCGTGCCGGGAGTGCCGGAAACCAGAGACATCGACAGCGTTCTAATTTCCGAGCCCTTACTCTCTGAAATCCAGGTCGAAGTCGCCGAATGGCTGAGCCGCTACTATAGATGCTCGCTGTTCGAGGCCGCCGCACAGATGCTGCCGCCCGGCAAACGCCTGCGAGACCGGACCTTCTTTGCCGTATCGCCGAAGCTGGACAACATCGAGGGCGTTCGGCTCACCGAGCTCCAGGAACGCGTCGTGGAATTCCTGAACGGCAAGGGCGATGTAGACCAGGAGCGAGTCGTCAGACTGCTGGGCGAGCGGGTCAGGCCGTCCCTGTCCTCCCTGGTAAAGCGGGGCGTCTTGGACCGCTCGACCAGGGCGGCCGGGGGTAATTTAAGCCATAAATACAGGGAGGTCGCGTCTCTTTCGCCGGGCTCGGAGGCCACGGTAAGGGAGTGGCTGACTCGGTCCACGGGCAAGGCGCCCAGACAGGCTGCCCTGGCGGCCAGGCTCCTGGAGAGCAAGGCTCCTCTCGTGCTGGCTGAGGCCAGAAAGGAGTACGGCGCAGGTCCCGTCAAGGCCCTGAGCGATCGCGGCTGGCTTGTAAAGGAGCGCGAAGCGGTCGACCGCGATCCCCTCGAAGGAAGGGTGTTCCCGCCTTCTCCCCCTGTAAGGCTGACTGAAGGCCAGGAGCGGGTGGCGCGAGATGTCTGCGACACGCTCGGCGACCCGTCCGCATTTCCTCGAACGCACCTGATACAGGGCGTCACGGGAAGCGGTAAGACGGAGGTGTACCTGGCCGCCGTCGAACGATGCCTGAGCATGGGCAAGAAGGCTATCGTGCTGGTGCCGGAGATCGCTCTCACCTATCAGACGATCGAGCGGTTCGCGTCGAGATTCCCCGGCCAGGTAGCGGTGCTGCACAGCGGCCTCTCGCCCGGCGAACGCCACGACCAGTGGTGGAAGGTGTGGCGTGGCGACTACGGGGTAGTAATCGGTTCGAGGAGCGCCATATTCGCGCCGCAACGTGACCTCGGCCTGATCGTCATCGACGAGGAGCACGAGTGGACCTATAAACAGCATGACGCCAATCCTCGATACCACGCGAGGGAGGTCGCCGCCCGCTTCGCCGAGCTCAGCGGTGCCGTCCTCATCCTCGGCAGCGCATCGCCGGATGTGGACTCATATTTCAGGGGCCTGAAGAAGGAATATCGGTTGCACCTGCTCCCCGATCGCGTGGCGGCGAACGAGTCCGACGGGCGCGTGCGAGATGCCAGTGCGCCTCTCGCAGACGTGAAGATCGTTGACATGAGGCGGGAGCTCCGCAGCGGCAATCGGGATATGTTTAGCAGAGAGCTCGCCTCCGCCATGGACGATTGCCTTAATGCCGGTGGCCAGATGATGCTGTTCCTCAACCGTCGAGGGTCCTCTTCGCACATGCAGTGTAGAAGCTGCGGTTACAGCCTGAGATGCACCCGCTGCGACGTTCCACTCACGTATCACGGCTCCACCGACAGGCTCCTCTGCCACTACTGCGGCCTCCGAAGGCGGCTGACGGAGCAGTGCCCCGGCTGCCTGAATTACCGTATGAGCAAGTATGGCATCGGCACGCAGGCGGTCGCCGAAGAGGTCGAGGCACGCTACCCGGATGTCGGCGTGGTCCGCTGGGACAGAGATGTGCCCGCCGGGCCCAAGGCGTATGAGGAGTATCTCGGCAAATTCAGGTCGGGCGAGGCAAGGATTCTCGTCGGCACCCAGATGATCGCCAAGGGCCTGCACTTTCCCAGGGTGACGCTGGTGGGCGTGGTCTCCGCGGACGTCGGCCTGAACATCCCGGACTACCGCGTGGGCGAAAGAGCCTTTCAGATACTGTGCCAGGTCGCGGGAAGGGCGGGGCGCGGCGAGGAGAAGGGCAGGGTGATCTTCCAGACCTACCAGCCCGAGAACTACGCCGTGCGGGCCGCGGCGCTCCAAGACTACCAGTCCTTCTACACGCAGGAGATGGCCTATCGACTCGAGCAGGCCAATCCTCCGTACAGCAAGCTGATCCGCCTGCTCTTCTCCCACACCAACGGCGCCTATTGCGAGCAGCAGGCCAACAAACTCGCCGGCATCCTCCACGACGAGCGCGACGCGTGGGGCCTGTCCGACGTCGACATTCTGGGACCGACGCCCGCGTACCCGACCCGGATCCGCGGTCGATATAGGTGGCACATCATACTCAGGGGGCCGGACCCGCGCATCCTGCTGGATTCCGTGACCGTCCCGGCCAGGTGGGTGGTCGATATAGATCCTGTGTCGCTCACGTGAAGGGGGTTGGGGTGCTAGGTCCGAAGTACGATGCTGGCACAGCAATTGCTATCTAAAGTCGAGATAATATTTCCGTCTGCCAAAAGCGCAGGTGCCGCCGTCGGAAGGGCAGATTCTTGCGCATGACCTGCGGTCAGCCCAGAACTTTGAGGCAAACATGATCTATCGCGGCTAAGGAGAATCTGCGAGGTAGTCAATCAGGCCACCGATTCTTATTGATCTAGGTCGAGGCGAGCAAAAGCCTGAACATCCGTGATTTCATACTTAACTAGAGATTCGATTAGATACTCCACTTCGTCTGGATAAAGCCGGGACTGACCAAGACCGACCGTAATGGCAGAACCCGTTGTTGCGTCGGGAAGTACGTGCCAAAAGCCAAATCCAGA
>JADFQF010000025.1 GCA_022561955.1 Chloroflexota bacterium
AGAAAGATTGGGCAGCGCACTTACCAGAATTGGTGCCCTGGCAAATCGTATTGCCCGACCTTTCATTAATAGGGAGTATTTTAATCTCAACCGGCCTTATGAGTTCGGTCTTGATGCAGCTGAAGGACTGCGCCTGGCGCGCGGCTCTCGCAAGAGCATAGGCCTGCCCTTGCTATTGGTCCTGAGCACAAAGGCCTTCATGATGGCCATTCTGCTCTTTATGTTTCTTGCTTTCGGCCAACCGCTGGCAATGGATATCTTAATCGCCGGATTCAGCATTGGGTACTTATTTACCATCGTGTCTCCGACACCAAGCGGTGTAGGATTCGTTGAGACGGCGATGACATTGGCGCTTAATTCGATGCGCGTCCCAATTGCCACAGCGGCCTTGATCGTCCTGAGCTACCGTGGGTTCACCCTGTGGCTCACCATGTTGTATGGCATGATCGCAATACGCTGGGTAGGACGCCCTGCAGAAAATGATGTTCTTGCCAAGGATGAAAGTATTACTACGCATTCAGAAACTCACGATATCCATGACAAACGCCTTTAGCCTAAAGAGTTTCTGTTTACCTTTCTTTCAAAGAACCCTCATGGGTGTTCTGGAACAATTGCGATTAATACTTGCCCCTGCGGCAGTCGCAAATGATTGCTCATGCTATAATCCACGCCGCCATTGATGGCTAGGGTATTATGACGTTTATCGACACAGTCTTCAGTTTTTCCAATCCGCCGGGAAGTTTGGTCTACCATATCACATTGGCCATGGCCCTGGCGATAATCTTCAGCCTTGCTCAGATTTACCGCAAGAACTTTTATGGCGCCATCGCAACTCGCTGGGTATTTGCCAGCGGAAGTTTGCTGCTGCTGCGTGCCCTCGTGCTAGCTGTCGCGGGCCTATCCTGGCTCAACGTTATTGAAAGCGAAACACTGCTGCCCGCGCTCGAACGATTTTCCAGTTTATCTGGCCTTCTCGTAATCGCATGGGCAAACTTCCTTCCCTCGACCAAAACCAGCGCATGGATTTTGGTAATTGGCTCGTTCTTCAACTTGATCATCGTGTTTCTTGCGCCATTTTATTTCAACAGCGGTGGCGGTGGTATTCCCTTTAATCACACCATGGTGGATGCTGCATGGAGCTTCAGCATTTTGCTGGTGTCGTTTGGCGCGGCTGTTCTCATCTTGTCTTCCCGTCCCACCGGATGGGAAAATGCCTTTGCTCCCTTCGGCATTGTGGGGATTGGAATTCTTCTGCACATCTCGATTGGGCCGTCAACCGCTGATTCCCCGGGATTTGTATTTATAGCCGAAATGGCAGCCTATCCACTCGTGGCAATTGCGGCAACCAAAAAAATGGCGAACCTGCAGGTTGGTGAAACAATTCAGCCTGAAAGATTGAAATCTGCCTCCACATCTCCTGCCCAGCTCGCCTATCTGGAAGTGGCCCTGGGAGCTGCTCCAGATCGTTATTCGTCCGTCGGCCAGCCACCATGCCGTAGCGGAATGAGGCTCGAGATAGCCCTGGTGGACCGTCTTTGTGCGGAACTCGCGCTCGACGACAAAGTCCGCTTGCCTGAATCCCTCCTCCACGTCGCCGATGCTGACCTGGTTGTGGCTCGCCACGTTGCCTTCATACTCGTCGTGGAGCTTCTCGGCGCCGGGCTTCATGGCCTCTTCGACCGTGGCCACGGAAGACAGGACCTCGTATTTAACGTCGATCAGGGACACGGCCTCTTGAGCGGCATGCGCGCTGTTGGCCGCAACCGCGGCAACGGCGTGTCCCTTATAGAGTACCTTGCCCCTGGCCATGATATTGCTGCTCATGTGGAAGAGATTGATGGGCGGACCGGCGTTAAGGACCTTGGCCTCGCTCACGAGCTCCGGGTAGTCCTTCGAGGTCACCACGGCCAGAACGTCCGGGTGGGCCTCGGCACGGCTGGTATCGATCGACAGGATCTTCGCGTGGGCGTGCGGGCTTCGAAGCATGTGTCCGAATATCATGCCGGGCAGGTTCATGTCGGCGCCGAATAGCGCCTTGCCCGTCACCTTGTCATAGCCGTCATGACGGATTGGTCGAGTGCCAATAACCTTGTATTCGGTTTTGGTTGCCATTGGCGATCTGCCTCCGCTTATATGAAAATTTCCCGCAACATTGTATCACAGGGCGATTTAGGAATCCCGTAATTACCTTAACGGTGCGCTAAACGGACGTTAACCCTATCAAATAGCGTCGATGCCCGCCCTGGCGCAGTCCTCGTCTTCCTGGGACGTGCCGCCTCCTACGCCGCATGCGCCTACGATCTCTCCGTCCCTCGTTATAGGCAGCGCGCCCTGACCCATGATGAACTTGCCGCCATACTGAAGCGTCAGCGCCTGCATCGTCGGACGGGCGAACCTAGACTCGAGCTCTCCGCTGGGCTGCCCGAATATCACCGAGGCGACGGCCTTGCCCCTGCTGCCCTCCACGCCTATGATGAGAGCGCGGTCCATCTTGTTCGTGGCCACCAGGATAGTCCCGGAGTCCACGACGGAGACGGATATCCTTATTCCCAACTCTTGCGCCCTCGCGACCGCGGCGTCGCAGGCCCGCTTTGCCTCTTCCAGAGTAACGTTTGCCATGAATACCTCCTTAATCTAGGTGCGGCGCCGGACCGATTCTTAGCCTATTGTGCTCCGATGCGCCGGGTGAACAACATGGGTAATATTACTCCTGTTCCGGTCCGTTTTGGAATCGAAGGACCGAGAGCCAATCAGACGGCTGCGACCGGCCGAAGCCCCAGGGCGTCGCGGGCGGCATACTTTCCGGCTTCATGCACTTATGTTATACTGCGCTCGCCTAATTTTTGTGTTGTCTGCCTCGTTATGGGCTCGATGCCACAGGGAGAAGTAGGGTCCCATGCCAGCGTTAGTTGAGATGATTCCAGACGGAGGAGTCACGTCGGCCAAAGGGTATTTGGCAGGCGCGACATATGCCGGTCTAAAGACTCAGGAGGCGGGCGTGCTCGACCTGGGGATACTTCTTTCCGAGGTCCCCGCGACGCTCGCGGCAACCTTTTCCACGAACAAGGTCCTGTCGCCGTCCGTGACGCTGAGCCGAGAACGCGCGCGACGGGGCACCGCAAGGGGAGTTGTCGCCAACAGCGGCTGCGCGAACTGCTGCGTAGGCGTCCAGGGACTCACGGACGCCAAGGAGCTGGCGGAGCTGGCCGCCAGGCACGTGGACGTTAGCCCCGAGGACATTCTGGTGTGCAGCACGGGCATGATAGGCGTCGAGCTGCCAATGGCCCTCCTGCGGCAGAACGTGGGCAACATCAATCTCGCGAATCGAGGCGGCGAAGACTTCGCTCGCTCCATAATGACGACCGACGTAATGGTCAAGCAGCTAGCGGTATCCGTGGAGATCGAGGGCCGCCGGATTGTCGTTGGCGGGGCCGCCAAGGGCGTCGGCATGATACACCCGAACATGGCCACGATGCTCGCCTTTATATCCACCGACGCGCCCGTCGAGCAGGGATTCCTGCAGAGCGCCCTGTCCGAGGCGGTCGATACCTCCTTTAATATGTGCAGCGTCGACGGCGACCAGAGCACGAACGACACCGTCCTGGTCTTTGCCAACGGGCAGGCCGGCGACAGCGAAATCGTCGCCGGCGGCGAGTCCGCGAGGCTCTTCCAGGATGCGCTCACCTACGTCTGCACCTCCCTGGCCAAGGACATGGTAAGGGACGGCGAGGGGGCACAGAAGCTCATAGAGGTCACCGTGGACGGTGCGAGGTCTCTCGCGGACGCCAGGAAGGCGGCGAGGGAGATCGCGTCGTCCTCTCTCGTAAAAGCAATGGTCCACGGCAACGACCCCAACTGGGGGCGGATCATGATGGCGCTGGGCAAGAGCGGTGTCGAGCTGGAGGAGTCGAAGATAGACATCTTCGTGAACGACATCCATATAGTCCACGAAGGCCTCGCCATCCCATTCTTCCGGGACGTCGTGGTGAGCTCGATGGCCGGCGACCCCGATGTGCGGTTTCAGATCACCCTGAACCTGGGCGACGGCGCCGCTACCGGGTGGGGCTGCGACCTTACGGAGGAGTACGTGACATTTAACTCGGCGTATAGTACGTAGGTCTCGAAAGAGGTATCGGCGCCGAAATGGAAGCACGCAACCGTCGGCAGGACGAGAGTTGGAAACGCAGACCGTCCAACGACGAAGGACCAGACCCCGAGGCGACCATCCCTTTGGAGGAAAAGAATGCCGTTGGGACGATAGTAGTAAAGATTGGCGGAAGCACTCTTGGCAGCCACGATACCACGCTGGTGGACCTGGTTAAGCTCCAGCGAGAGGGCATCAACCCCGTCGTAGTCCACGGCGGCGGCAAGATCATCAGCGACTGGATGGAAAAACAGGGCGTGCGGCCCAGATTCGTTCGCGGTCTTCGCGTGACCGACGAGCCGAGCCTGGACATAGTCATCGCCGTCCTGACGGGACTGATCAACAAGACCCTCGTGGCGTCGTTGGTACGGCTGGGAGCCAGGGTGATGGGAATCAGCGGCGCCGACGACGGCATGCTGCAGGCGGAGATCAAGGAACCCGAGCTCGGCCTGGTCGGCAGGGTCGTGAAGGTAAATCCCGACCCCGTGAAGGCGGTCCTCGACGCGGGCTGCATTCCGGTGATCGCCCCCGTGGCCATTCGGGTGCCTATCGCCGACGAGACCGGTCCCGGCATGCTCAATATCAACGCCGACACCGCCGCCGGCGAGATCGCGTCCGCCCTAGGCGCCGACAGGCTCGTCTTCTTGACCGACGTCGAGGGCGTCCTGGACACCTCACGCAGACTCATTCCCAGACTCACTGAAAGGCAAGCAGAGGGGCTGATCCACTCCAACGTGGCCGCCGGCGGCATGGTGCCGAAGCTGGAGGCGTGTCTGACGGCCCTCCAGTCCGGCAGCATGACCCAGATCGTGGACGGCCGGAGGCCCCTTGCCCTCGTGGAAGCGCTTTCAGACAAGAAACTTGGTACACGCATTGGGTAAGGTATATGGCTGAAAACATACAAAACGGCTCCGAACAAACGCTGGATTTCGGGAACCAGCAAATTCCCCCGGAGATGGGCAAGTACCTGAAGTGGGGCGGCGTCATCGTCGGTCTCATAGTGCTCTTTTCCGCCTTATCGTTCTTCAGGTCCATCTACACGGACCTGCTGTGGTTCGACAGCCTGGGATTCAGAGGAGTCTTCACAAAGATCCTGCTGACCCGCGCCGTACTCTTCGCCATAGGGGCGGTAGCGTTCTCCAGCGTAATGGGCTTGAGCCTCATAATCGCAGGCAGGTCCTCCGCCGGCCCGATCACACTCCCGCTTCCTCCCGAGGCGATCGTGTTCCTTCGCAGGCTCGTGCTCGGCGTATCCATTGCGGCCGCGTTACTGCTTGGGCTGATATTCGGCGGCGTCATGGCCTCGCGCTGGGAGCTCTTCCTTCGCTATAGCAACGCGGTTTCCTTCGACCAGCTAGAGCCGGTCTTCAATCGGGACATCTCGTTCTACGTGTTCACCCTGCCGGTGCTGCACTTTTTGCAGGGGTGGCTCTTGGGCGCCTCCATCCTGATTCTCCTCGGCACCTTCGCTCTCTATTTCGTGAGGTTCAACCTCAAAGGCGAAAGCCTGACGTTTACCCGCGAGCTGAAGATCCACGTCTCCGTGATCGGCGCCTTCATCATGTTCGTGATCGCGTGGGGACACTGGCTCGACCGGTACGGCCTGTTGCTTTCGGACCAGGGCGCCATATTTGGGGCCGCATATACCGATATCCATGCCCGTATGCCGGCCCTGTTTGTCTTGACCATCATCACCGCGGGCAGCGGCATTCTCATGCTCGTCAACACGTACTTTCAAGCGGTGCGGCTACTGGTCGGGGCGGCGGTGCTCTGGATAGCGATGTCGATTCTTCTGAGCACCGTGTGGCCGGCGATAAATCAGCAGCTCACCGTCAATCCCAACGAGTTCGTGCTGGAAGAGCCGTATATCGCCCGGAACCTCGAGTTCACGCGGGCCGCGTTCGGTCTGGAGAATATCGAGGAGGAATTCTATTCCGCCGAGAGCGCCGTGGACGCCCGGGCCATCGAGGAGAACCTCCAGACGATCAATAATATCCGGCTGTGGGACTACCGCCCACTCTCCAGCGTTTACCGGCAGATACAGGTGATACGCCCTTATTACGACTTCAAAGAAGCCGATGTTGACCGCTACATAATCGACGGACAACTGAGGCAGGTCCTTCTTTCGGCGCGGGAAGTCGCACCCGAGAAGCTACAGCTCGAAACTCAGACGTGGACGAACACGAAGCTCGTTTACACCCACGGCATCGGCCTGGCGATGAGCCCGGTAACGGAGTTCACGCCGGAGGGGCGGCCCGTGTTCTTCGCGCAGGACATCCCCTCGGACGGGGTGATACCCATCGGCTCGCAGCGGGAGGGGGCCGAGCCCGACCTGCTGATTACCAATCCGCGAATCTACTACGGCGAGAACACCCTCGAATACATCATCGTCAATACGAGTACGGATGAGCTGGACTATCAGACGGCGGTGGGCGATCTGTTCAGGACGAACTACTTCGGAACGGGCGGCGTGCAGCTGGGCTCCTTCCTGAGAAGAGCCGCCTACGCCTGGCAGCTAGCCGATATAAATATCCTGATAAGCGGCCAGATTCAGGACGATAGCCTGATACAGTACAGGCGTGAGATTCAGGAGCGCATCTCGACCGTCGCGCCGTTCTTGATGCTGGACAGCGATCCGTACATCGTCGCGGCGGAAGGCCAGCTCTTTTGGATGCAAGACGCGTACACGTTTAACGACCTCTATCCCTATTCCGACCCTACAATCGGCGACGACCCCACGGACGATGTGATCAACTACATACGCAACAGCGTAAAGATTACCGTAGACGCCTTCAACGGGTCGCTTCGTTTTCACATATGGGACGAGTCCGACCCAATGGTGCTGACGTACGCGAAGATCTTCCCGGACCTGTTCGTAAGCCGGGAAGAGATGCCCGAGTCACTCCAGTCGCACGTACGCTACCCGTCGGACTTTTTCCGCATTCAGGCCGAGAAGTACATTCGATACCACATGAAGGAGCCGCAGAACTTCTACAATAACGAGGACTTGTGGGCGTTTGCCGAGGAAAAGTTCGGCCAGTCCGACGTTTTGCAGCTGGTAGAGCCGTACTACGTGATCATGAAGCTTCCCGGCGAGGAGACCGAGGAGTTTGTCCAGCTCCTTCCATACACGCCGAATGAACGGCAAAATCTCATAGGTTGGCTTGCGGCGCGCAGCGACGGAGAGAACTACGGCAAGCTCGTCGCCTTCAACTTTCCGAAAGACCGTCAGGTCGACGGCCCCGCGCAGGTTGAGGCGAGAATCGACAACGATCAGGATATATCCGCGTGGTTTACTCTGCGTTGTACCGAGGGTTCCTTTTGCCTACGGGGCAACCTGCTGGTGATACCCGTGGGCAACGGCATCATTTACGCGGAGCCCGTGTACATTCAGGCCGAAGGCATAAGCTTTCCTGAGCTAAAGAAGGTCATCCTGGTCACCGGCGACAAGGTGGTAATGGAGGACTCCCTTCAGCTTGCGATCACGGCCCTGGTGGGCGACGTTGAGTTGGGTGCGCCCCGACTCGTCGAGAAGGGCGTGACGCCCGAAGGCCCACCGCCGTCGGAGCCGGGAGAACCCACGGGCCTGTTCGAGGAACAAGTCGAACGGATAAGGGAAGCGATCCAGACCCTTAAGGATAATCTCGGCGCTCTGGAAGAGGCCGTCGAAGGACTGAGATAAGCAACAGGAGGTGACTGGCGTGACCACGAACTGGAAAGAGATCGAAAGCAAGTACTACATGTTTCTCGTACGCAGACAGCCCATGGTGCTGGAGCGGGGAGAGGGCACGCGAGTCTGGGATACCGAGGGCAAAGAGTATCTCGATTTTACATCCGGCTGGGCCGTCAACAACATCGGCCACGCCAACCCGGTGATGGCGGAGGCCATATCGAAGCAGGCGGAAACGCTTCTTCAGACCTCCAACCAGTTCTACACGATACCCCAGCTGAAGCTGGCCCAGATTCTGGTCGACAACAGCTGCCTGGACAAGATATTCATCTGCAACAGCGGCACCGAGGCCAACGAGGGCGCGATCAAGCTGGCCAAGAAGTACGGCAAGAAGAACAAGAACGGCGCCTACGAGATCATCACCGCGCTGAACTCCTTCCACGGAAGGACCATGATGGCCGTCGCCGCGACGGGACAGCCTCACTACCAGGAGATATTCCAACCCATCCCGACCGGCTTTACCCACGTGCCGTACGACGACATCGAGGCCATCAAGCAGGCCACGAACGAGCGCACCGTGGCGGTCATGCTGGAGCCCGTGCAGGGCGAGGGCGGCGTGAACATCCCCGATCCGGAGTATCTCAAGCAGGTGCGGTCGTGGTGCGACGAGAACGGCCTGCTCATGATCCTCGACGAGGTCCAGACCGGTCTTGGCAGGCTGGGCACTCTCTTCGGATACCAGTCATTCGACGTCGAGCCGGACATCATTACCCTGGCCAAGGGACTGGGCGGCGGCGTTCCCATCGGCGCATTCATGGCCAAGGACTTTGCCTGCGCCTTCGATCCCGGCGACCACGGCTCGACTTTCGGCGGCAACGCCCTGACCTGCGCGGCGGCACACGCCTCCACCAAGTTCATCATCGAAAACAACGTTCCCGCCCACGCCGCCGAGATGGGCGAATACATGTCGCAGGGCTTGAACAAGATTATGGCGAACCACGAGTTCGTCTCTGAGGTCAGGGGCATGGGCCTGCTTTGGGCCATGTTCTTCGACTCCGACATGACTCCCGCGGTCATAGCGGCAGCCAACGAGGCAGGGCTGCTCATGAACCCGCTGCGTCCCAACGCCATCCGCCTCATGCCTCCACTGACGGTAAGCAAGGACGAGATCGACCAGGCGCTAGACAAGCTGAACACGGCCCTCACCGAGGCGGCCAAGCAGAGCTAGAAGGTCGTATCTTTATAGCATTGAACCGATTGAACTGGCAGAGATCAAGAAATGGCCCCGCTTGATCGAATAATCGATGTCAGCCACTTGAACGTCGTGGGAAATTTGCCCAGATATGATCCTCTGAGATAACCGAAGCGCAAAAGAAGGCGCCGACCTCGCTAAAATGATTTAGCAAGAATGGGGGGGAGGAGATTTCAGCAATGCACAATGAATTCACGGCGATTATCGAAAGAGACGGCGACTCGTACATCGCCTACTGTCCGGAAATCCCGGGTGCAAACGGACAAGGGAGCACAAAGGACGAGGCGCGAGAGAATTTGGCCGAGGCGATCGCGCTCATTCTTGAGGATCGGCGGGAGGATGGTCTGCGAGGTGTCCCGCCCGATGCAATCCGTGAGACGGTTACGATTACGTGAAACGAAGCGACCTCCTCAGGCACCTTCGGAGGTATGGCTGTAGCCTTAAACGCGAAGGACGCGCTCATTCCCTCTGGTGGAACCCGTCTACTGGTGCCGTCCAAGCGATTCCATGACACTCAGAGATTTCGAACAGGCTAGCACATAAGATTTGTCGAAGCCTCTCGGTGCCGGAGATTGGCAGGTAGCACTGAAAACAT
>JADFQF010000026.1 GCA_022561955.1 Chloroflexota bacterium
ACTGGTACCCCATCTTCAACCACTGCCCCAGCAGGTCGTCGAGGTCGATTTGCCGGCCGCGGGCCAGGGTGTGGGAGGTCGCTACGAAGGACTTCTTGTCGATGGTCTTCTGCGTCACGGCGGCGACGGACGCGACCACGATGGGCGCAGGCCCGTCGTCCGCGATCAGGCGGGACAGCGTACGCAGGCGCTGGTGGACCGTGTCGGAGTCCGACGAGAGGCGCTCGAAGGGCAGGATCTCGGACTCCGGAAAGTGCAGGACATGGTCCTCATCGTCGCTCCACACAAGCAGCTGCTCGTGGAGGCGGCGGGCGTCCTCCGGCCGGGGCGTAAGCACGAGGATGGGGTAGCTCAGGTCTCGATGGAGCGTCGCCAATGTGAACGGCACGGCACTGTCGAGGACTTGCGCCGTCGCGCCGACCCGGGGCCGCTCCAGGTCTCGCTGCAACTGTTTGTACTGGGGAGCAGCCTGTAGTGCGCCGCTCAAAACGCTAAGGCTCATGCATCTCTCCGTGAAAACCACACGCCGAACGGGCTAGCCCCGACAAGATGGGCTAGCCTCGAAAAGCATTTTACCACTCCATGGGATAGAATTGCTGGCGTCCTATGGTCCCAATTCGAGGGCGATCAGGCATATGGCACCTTGTTGATGGGGTGAAGAGCATGAGTGAAATTCGCCGAGAGATGCTGACGAAGGTCGGCGATTCGTGGGAGGCCCTGCAGAAAGCGCTAGGCCGCGTGCAACCCCATCGAATGGAAGAGGCGGGTGTCGTCGAGGCGTGGTCGGTCAAGGACCTGATAGGCCACGTGACGTCTTGGGAGAGGCAGGCCATGAGCACGATTCTGGCGTTCCAGGAGAGCGGGGACGCCGACGCCTTGAAATGGGCAGACATCGACGGGTTCAACGCCTTAACAGCGAAGTCCAACAGTTCGCGCTCGCTGGAAGAGTTACGGTCCGACATGGAGACGGTCCACGACGAGTTGCTGGCCTTCATAGACGGGCTGCCGGAGGAAATCGCTGAAGACGACCGGGTCCGGCGCCGCGTTCGTGTAGACGGGTACGAGCACTATGCCGAGCACACGGAGCACATCCTCGATTGGCTGGGAAATGCGTCGGCGGGCTAGGTCTTGGCCTGGTTGACACCGGCGCACAACGGAAATAGCATGGCGTGAATCGAAGATCATCAGGACCAAGAGAGGCTAACCATGGCAGGCTATGTAATCGCAGACGTTGATGTCCATGACACAGAGGCCTACGACGAGTATCGGAAGCTGGTGGCGCCTACAATAGAGAAGTATGGCGGCAGATTCGTCGTCCGCGCCGGTGCTCACGAGGTCATGGAAGGGGACTGGACGCCCCATCGGGTGATCGTTCTCGAGTTCGAGAGCGTCGCGAGGGCAAAAGAGTGGTACGGCTCCGAGGAGTACGCCCCCGCCCTGGCCATTCGGCTGAAGGCGGCGACGTCGAGCATGATTATCGTGGAGGGAGCCTGAAGAGCTACTCCAGCACCGCGATCAGCGCCGCTACCAGCTCTATGCGGGTAGTGAAGGCCTCGAACTTTGCCTGGACCAGCCCGTCACCGTCCACGACGAAGGTCCACGGCTCGCTCACCAGGCCCCACTCGGCCAATGTAGGCGATAGGATGCCATTGGCGATGTCGCCCTCCATCAGGTGAGGGTTGTCGAACACCTCGATGTGGATGAACTCGGCCACGCCGCTAAATTCATCTTTAATGTCCTTAACGACGTCTAGCTGCGGCCCGCACGTAGCCGACTGACAGAAGGCAGGCGTCGAAAAGGTCAGCATCAATGGCCTGCCGGACTCAACGGCCTCGGCTATGGTCTTCTCGTAGAGGTCCCTGTCCGGGTCGCGGTCCGTGGATATCTGCTCGATGCCCTCGACGTCGCTCAAGGTCTTGCTGACGCTCCTGGGCGCGGGCGTGCCCAGGCCGGGCGACGAGCTGGTCTCCTTGATTTGCAGGCCGGTATCCGCCGGTCGACGAACCCCGTCGGCATCGATGGCTTCGGTGACGAGTCCCCAGTTGCCGGGCCTATCGAAGGTCAGCTCCACCGTGTAGATGCCGTTCGGTCTGACGGGCCATTCGTGGAAAACGGCCGTCGTGGTTTCTATCGGGCCTTCCTGTCCTCCTGCGGACAGGAAGTAGGTTGACACCTGAACATTGGCGCCCCTTATGGGGCCTGATTGAGAGTCGATCAAGGCGAAGACGACCCTGTTTCGCCCCACGCTCAAGTCCGAGGACGCCAGCGCCACCTGCACGGAGGCCTCGGGTGCGAGGGAAGGCGTCTCCTGGCCTCCGCCACTTCCGCAGCCCGCGAGCAAGGTAACGACCGCCAACAGCAGTGATGCTCCCACGGACCGCTTGATGTCGAGCCTCATGCTTCCTCTCATTCGATACGTCAACAACGACACGGCGGGCTTGCGTAACCTTCGGGCCTCCAATGTTACTACGTCGTAAGAGGCGCCGTTGGCTCGCACTGGTTCTGCGCGGTACTCGTGCCTCGTGAGAAGACTCGCCGAGCGCTGTGTGATCTAAATGTTATCCGACGAATATTGAGGCTGAAGTTGGCGGAAAATGCGTTATTGAAAACGGTTTTTGGTTTATATAAGAGGCATAGCCTTCGTCTTCTGATAAAATGCGGTCCTTCGCAGTGTTGTGGTCAGGGCTCCCGAATCGAGAGGAGTAGAAATTTGACTGCTAAGGCACTAAATACCATCCCTTCAGCGCGAGAATTGACCAATACGCTACCCCCACCCGGGACCCCCTGCACCGTTGGCATCTCCGGAGCGAGAGGCGCCTGTCCGCTGGGATTCACTTTCGAGGACACCTGGGACATCGATGCAGAGGGAAGGTCCAACTATCCTATCTGCCAACCCGCGGCCGTAGTCCTGTCTCCCGTACTCGACAACATCCTGAGCGGCCGGGACATGGATGCCATGGCCGAGTGCCTCTGCCCTTTCAACGATTGCCGCCTGACTTTCGTCGTGCACGCGCCTGAAGTCATTGACGAGAGGTATCGGACCGAGAAGGCCCGGCGCTAACACCCCACTCGTATCCACAGCCGTCTTGAACCCTAGTCTAGCGGGCGTCTGACCTGCTAAACTTGGCCTACTTTTCGAGAGGTCGAGGTTTGCAATGACTAGGATACACGTCCTCGGCGCGGGGACTCCCACTCCAACACCCACGCGGTTCGGCTCGGCATTTGCCCTGGAGATCGGCGATCAGCAGATCATGGTGGACTGCGGACCAGCCGCCACGCACAAGCTGGTGAAGGCCGGCCTCTGGCCAACGAAGATCGACCATCTCTTTTTTACTCACCACCACTTCGACCATGACATCGACTACCCCTGCTTTCTGCTGTGCCGCTGGGACCAGAGCATCGGCAAGGAGAACACGCTCCAGGTGTTTGGCCCCACGTTGACGGAGACTATCACCGAGCGGCTTATAGGTGACGAGGGCGCCTTCACCCACGACTGGAAGGCCAGGATCGGATATCCGGGCAGTCTGCGGGTCTATCAGAACAGGGGCGGCGTGCTGCCTCGAAAGCCTCCGGAGGTGCTCGCCAAAGACATCGGCCCCGGCAAGGTCTACTCCGGCAAGGACTGGGAGGTCACCGCGGCCCCCGCCGAGCATGTGCAGCCTTTTCTCGACTCCCTGGCCTATCGTTTCGACACGCCGGACGGCAGCGTCGTGTTCACCGGCGACACTCAGCCCTGCGACACGGTCCTAGAGCTAGCCAGGGACGCCGACGTAATGCTGTGCATGTGCTGGGACGACCAGGACCGCATGGACGAAATCGGCGAGTCCGTCGGGCAGTGCGGCACCAGGGACGCCGCGAGGCTGGCGCAAGAAGCGGGTGTGAAGAAGCTGGCCCTCGTCCACGTTGGGCCCTATCTCTCCGGCATGGGCGTCCGGGAAAAGGGCATAGGCGACGCCAAGAAGATCTTCGACGGCGAGCTCATATTCACCGACGAGCTGATGCACTTCGACATCTGATGTGGTAGGGCAAAACATTTCGAAGAAGGAAGAGATATGACGCGAATACACATACTGGGCGCCGGCACGCCAACGCCCACGCCGACGCGGTTTGGCTCGGCGTTTGCCCTGGAGATCGGCGACGAGCAGGTCATGCTGGACTGCGGGCCCGCCGCGACGTACAAGCTGGTGAAGGCCGGGCTCTGGCCCACCGATATCGACAAGCTCTTTTTCACGCACCACCACTTCGACCATGACATCGACTACCCCTGCTTCTTGCTGTGTCGCTGGGACCAGAGCACGGGCAAGGAGAATACCCTCCAGGTGTTCGGGCCGACCCTGACGGAAAAGATAACAAAGGGAATCCTGGACCCCGACGAAGGCCTGTTCGCCCATGATTGGAAGGCCCGCGTGGGCCACCCTCTCAGCCAGCGTATTCACGTTAACAGAGGCGGGACGCTGCCTCGGAAGCCTCCCGAAGTCGACGCCGCGGACATCGGCCCCGGCAAGGTGTGTTCCGGCAAGGACTGGGAGGTGACCGCCGCTCCGGCCGAGCATGTGCAGCCCTTCCTGGACTCGCTGGCCTATCGCTTCGACACGCCGGACGGCAGCATCGTCTTCACCGGCGACACTCAGCCTTGCGAATCGGTCATCGAGCTCGCCAGGAACGCCGACGTCATGCTTTGCATGTGCTGGGACGACCAGGAGATCATGGACGAGGACGGCGAGGCGTCCGGGCAATGCGGCACTCTGGGCGCGGCGAGGATGGCGCAGGCCGCGGGAGTCAAGAAGCTGGTGCTGGTCCATGTCGGGCCGCACCTCTCCCAGCACGGACCCATGGAGAAGGGCATAGGCGACGTGAGAGAGGTCTACGACGGCCAACTGTTGTTCTCCGAGGAGCTAATGTCCTTCGATGTTTAGACGGGGCCGGGGTATGGGGTACGGGGTTGGGCCCGCGTATCATAGTTGGCCGCGGTAGTGTCGTTGCTCAAAGATAATCAGGAGAGTTGAACTAAATATTTCTGTGTCAATTTTCGATTCGATAAGAGACTGGCGGCCTCGACCGCCCTTTTATTACGGATGGCTCATCCTCATAGTAGCCTCATTGGGAACTTACGCCGCCACCGGGTCGGCACAGCTAGTCATTGGCGGCATCCAGAGCCTCATCATCGAAGACACGGGCTGGGACCGCACCGCGATCGCACTATGCGTAACCGCCGGCACGTGGACGTCCGGGTTCCTGACCCCGTTCGTGGGACGCCTTACCGACCGGTACGGACCTCGTCCCCTGATGCCCCTGGCGGCGATGATAATGGGGTTCTCATTCTTCGCCATAGCCGGGACCAACGCCCTCTGGCAATTCTACGTCGCCTACATAATCGCCAGGGCCATCGGAAATCCCATATTGGTAGGTGTCGTTCCCCGCACCACCGCGGTAAACTTCTTTCTTCGAAACCGCAACCTCGCACTTGGCATAACCTCCATGGCAAGACCCATAGGGGGAGCGATCAACATTCAGGTCATCTCCCTAATCTCGCGGGCCTCAAGCTGGAGAACGGGCTATCGCTATCTAGGGACGCTCTCTTTTCTTCTGGTCATACCGCTTTATCTAGTCATGAGGCGCAGGCCCTCGGACATTGGTCTGCTGCCCGACGGCGACGAAAGACCCAGACCTGCGGCTGCTCAGAGTGGCGACGGATCATCAGTCGTGTCCGGCTCGCGAGAGTTCAGCTGGCGCGTAGGCGAGGCCGCGCTGTCTCCGGTCTTCTGGCTCATAGTCGTCGCCGAGATGCTCGTGATTCTTACGGACGGCACAATCAGCTTCCAGGTAGTGCCCTTCCTGAGAGACTCCGGCATGTCGCTGCCTATGGCGGCAATCGCGTTAAGCATCAGCTCGATATTCGGGGCCGTCGTCAACCCCGGATGGGGCTATCTTTCCGACCGCTATTCCCCCAGGCTCCTCGCCCTGATCGCTCTCCCTACCGCTCTCGTCTCAATATCGCTGTTTCTCCTCCTTCCGCTGGAAGATTACGGGTTGTACGTCGTCGTGCTCTGGGGTACGTCCACGGGCGGGATGAACATTCTAAACAGCATGATCATTGCGCGGTATTTCGGAAGAGCGCATTTTGGGTCTATCACGGGGCTGATGGGACCTCTGCAGATTGGCGCTCTCGGTCTCGGCCCTATCTTTGGCGCGATGCTGTTTCGGACGACGGGGAGCTACACGATAATCTTCATGTTCGCGTTGGCCGCCTTCGGCGTGTCCTTCTTGCTGATTTACCTGGCCCGCCCGCCGAGGCTTCCCAGGCGTGCGCTGGCCGAGGGGCTCTCGCATGACTGACGCATCGTCTCGTGCTGGTATACTGACGCCGCGACTACCAGGGTTGGCCGTCGTCTCAAGCTTTGGGAGGTGTGTATGCCGCAGAATACGGACGTCGTAATCATTGGCGGTGGAGCCGCCGGCTGCTCAACGGCGTACTTCCTAGCCAAGGCGGGGGTCAAGTCGATGATCATCGAGCGTGAGGGCATCGGCTCCCAGGCGTCGGGAATGTCCGCCGGCGGCCTCAATCCTCTCCAGGGCGCGGGCATCCCGGGGCCGCTTGCCCCACTGGCGATGGAGTCCTTCAGAATGCACAAGGAGATGGAGGACGAGCTCATCGAAACGTCGGGGGTGGACTTTCAGCCGCAGATGGTCGCGATGGTCAAGGTCGCCTTCGAGGAGGCGGAGCTACCGGCGTTGCAAGAGACCCTCGATATCTTCGAAGGGGCAGATGGATTCGCGGCCCACTGGATGGAAAACGAGCACCTGTACCGGACGGAGCCTCGTCTGGGCAAGGGCATCCTGCGGGCCCTCTACCACTACGGCAACGCGGCCCTGAACAGCGGCAAATTCACGCTCGCCCTGGCCAAAGCCGCGGAGTCCATGGGCGCGAGCATCCTCCATGCGGAGGTAAGAGGGCTAAAGACGTCGGGAGGCAGGGTCACGGGAGTAGTCCTGGAGGACGGCGAGGTAGGGTGCGACGCGGTCGTCGTAGCCTCCGGCCCGTGGACGGGAGAGGCGGAAGGCTGGCTCGGGACGTCGATACCCGTCAGGCCCCTGAAGGGCGAGATCGTACGCATGGAGCCACCCGCCGGTCCGGTGTTGGCGCACGAGTATTCCACCGGCGACGTCAACCTCTTTCAACGACTGGACGGGATCATCTGGGTGGGAGCCACCGAGGAGGACCAGGGGTTCGATAAGGAGCCCAGCGAGGCCGGTGAGAGGCGCCTCATGGACGGCGCGATAAAGCTCATGCCGGCCATGGCTGACGCCAAGAAGCTCATGCATACGGCGTGCTTGCGTCCGGTGACCGCCGACTGGCTGCCGATCATAGGCAAGGCGCCGGGGTGGGACAACGCCTATCTCGCTACGGGCGCGGGCAAGAAGGGCATACTGATCTCGCCAGGAATCGGTAAGTCGGTCGCCGACCTCATAACGCAGGGCTCCACAGACCTGTCGGTAGAACATTTCGGGCTGGAGCGGTTTAGCTAGTTCTCTTATCAGCTAACCCCGAGAGAGGACACTCCTGATCCGCTTGCGCAACGGTTCGACCACGCCGTCTCCGGCTATTTTCGATATCTGGCGGCCGGCACCCAGCAGGCCAATCACTGCGGTCAGCGAGATAAAGCCTATGACGCAGCAGAGCACGACGACAATCGCAGGCATTCTTTTCCACCTCAATCGGTTAGTCCCTCGCGGAAATGTGGCAATCCAGCACGGTCGCGGACCGGCTCTCAGACGGAACAGACACAGCTCGCTTCATCCTCTTCCCGGGAGCTCGCGTCGCCATTAAGCGTTCGTTCGACATCGGCCCTGTAAAGGCTTCCGACCAGCCGGCCGTCAGAGGTCGTAACCAACAGGCTTTCGACGTTGCGGGAGACCATTCGTTGGTATAGAGGCTCCAGGGGCTCGTTCGTACGGACGGTCGTCGGCCCGGCATCCATGATTGCTTCCACAAGCGCATCCGGGTCCCCGTCCAGCGCTTTGCCAGGTACGCGCCCCAGAACGACTCCGCCGCTCGTTGTTACGATGCACGCGTCTTTACCCGCCTCGCGTGTCTTCCCGGCGACATTGCCTAGAGAGTCGGTGAGTCCGCAGGTCACGTCATCGTGCCGCGCAACATCACCGGCACGAGGCAGACTCGCCGACCGACCTTCGCGTGGCAGACCAGCCGCAAACCAGTCTCCCTTACCCGCTTCGTAATCGTACACTCTCGTGAATCCCAACGATTCGAGCCGCCACGCGGCCCTTGGGCTCAAGTCTCAAGCCGAGTCGTGTCAATACACTATTACGGGCAGCCCTTTTTCCAGGCCGCCGACGCTCTCACTGCCGAGCCGCTTCAGTGGAATGCTCATCGCCCCGGCGATGTGCTCATCCTCGTACTCTTGTTGGGGAAGCACCTCCACCAGCTGCGCTTTTTCATCGCGCAACAGTCTTTGGACTTCATCACGCAAAATCGGTATCGGCATCGTTCCATCTCCCTTCTGAGACACCGTGGACTGCTAGACGGATTTATACTCCGTCGCTACTCTCAATCCAATTCTTGACGAAGAAGAAACTATTATTTGCTAGGGAGTCAGAAGGGCCGCATGCCCAGGACTCCCGCAAACCGAAGGCTCCAGATAGCGACCGCGATTCCGGTCGAAGCCAGCAGCACGACCTTCGAGCGCCTGGCCCACGTCGACCGCCAGCCGCCACCGTGACTGATTTCAACGTACCAGGCCCTTCCAAGCATCAGAAGCGTCAGCGCTAAAAAGGGCCATGTGAGCACCCGCAACGCGGGCGCGAGGGCGAGCCCGGCAGAGCTACCTCCGAGGATGCCGAGCAGGCCTGGAATTACTCATCACCACGGCAGCGGCATGAGACCGCTCAACATGGCGACGAATGGCTTCTCTACTTGAAGAAACTTCAACATGGTTCCAGTCCTCCAATCTAAGTCTAACCTGATGCCTCCACCTGCATGGACGGGCACTTGTGATCGGCGTACGAGCAGAAGACGCAGCAGTCTCCTTCCAGAGGTTTGAGCACCTTGTGGCAGCTCGTGCACTCGTAAAAGAACTGACAGGCGTCCGTCGGCATCTCTGCTTCTTGCTCCGCGCCGCAGCTCGGGCAAGTCAGGTTGGTCATATTTTCTATTGCCATATCGAAATTACCTCTTCTCAGACACTTATGATTAGCGGGACCTGTACGAGAGGTTCGTGTGGCTGGATTCCGGCTTTCGCCGGAATGACGGATCCTCTGATGCGCGCATCCCTTGTCCCAGGGGCATATATCGAGGCACATTGACCATTCGCACCGCTGGGGGAAAAAACCGCAATCCAGAAAGATGTTGAAGTCACCCGAATAACGAGCAAACCCCCAAGACCCGTCATTCCGGCGAAAGCCGGAATCCAGAGGGAATGTGAAGTCGGCTTAGACGTGATGGTGGTGGTCGTACGTAAGCCGTAAATCGAATATTTGCCTCAGGTCGATCCTTCGTTGTAAAGTCATTTACCCCTCTCCGGCGTCTAAATAATTAGCTCATATCGTAAGATGTTGATATTCGCCGAAACGATTCATGATTTGTTGATATATTGAACCGACTCGGAGCCCTTGAGGTGAA
>JADFQF010000411.1 GCA_022561955.1 Chloroflexota bacterium
TCAGGGGCGCCGGGAAAATGCTGCCGTATCTGCCGACGCCACACGTCGTTAGCCGAAATGATGCCGACGGCAACGAGACTTTCGCCCTGGAGACGCCGGAGAAGACCATCGGCCGCATGGGCGCGTTTCACGGTAACTTCGGTGCTCTCCTCAGGGCGTACGCCTACATCAGCACCCTCGGCGACGTCGGAATAGCCCAGATCAGCGACGACGCCGTCATCAACGCCAACTACATCATGAGCGAGCTCAAGGGCTACTACGACCTGCCCTATGACCGCACCTGCATGCACGAGGTGGTGTTCTCGGCGCGCAGCCTGAAGCGTGAATACGGCGTCAGCGCGCTCGACGTCGCCAAGCGCCTGATAGACTACGGCATCCATCCGCCGACTATGTACTTCCCTCTCATAGTGGAAGAGGCGCTCATGATCGAGCCCACGGAGACGGAATCCAAGGAGACGCTCGACTACTTCATCGAGGTCATGAGGACGATCGCCCAGGAGGCGAAAGACAGCCCGGAGCTTCTGCACGATGCGCCTCACGACACGCCGAACACGAGGGTCGATGAGGCCAGGGCCGCGCGTCAGCCTTACCTGTCGTGGCGTCGAGAAGATTGAGTTTCCCGCCCGCAGGGATTAGCATTGCTCGTAGGATAGAAAATACTGGAGGAACCCAGATGGTAGAAGTAGGTCAGCAAGCCCCCGATTTCACCCTGCCGGCGCAAGACGGCTCGACTGTTACCCTGAGTCAGTACAGGGGCCAAAAAAACGTCGTGCTCTCGGTCCATATATTCTCGTTCACAGGTGGTTGAACGGACCAGGTCTCTTCGTTTCGTTCGGCAAACGCCGACTTCGAGGAGAAGGATACCCAGGTGCTGGGTATAAGCGCGGACGCAAGGCCGACACAGGCAGCGTACTCGACGACGCTGGGGAACATACCCTACCCCATTCTGTCGGACTTCCATCCCAAGGGCGAGTTCCTGAAGAAGTACGGCATCTACAACGAAGAGCGCGGCGCCGGCAACCGTGCCGTGTTCGTCATCGATAAAGAAGGCGTGGTCCGCTTCAAGCGGGTCTACGCAAGCGCAAGGGAGCTGAAGACGGACGACATACTGGCCGAGGTGAGTAAGCTCTAGCGCCGAGCAAGACGTATTCCAGGTCAAGGGCCGCTTGTCGGTAGGATCCCGTGAGCGGCCTTTTAGCCTAGCGAAGAGGCGGGACCCCTATTGACAAGCGAGGAAAAGGAAGCACCCCGATACATTTTTCGAGAGGGCGACCACGCCGTATTGATAGACCGCAGGGGCCGAAAATACCTCCTGACCCTTGACTCGTCCCGCCGGTTCGAATCGCATACCGGTGCACTTCCACACTCCGATATCCTTGGCAAGGCCGAAGGACTCTGGGTCACGACGAACAAGGGCCACCACCTCCTCGCCGTCAAGCCGACAATGGCGGACTTCACCCTGGAGATGCCCAGAATCGCCACGGTTGGCTATCCCAAGGACATGGGCGCCGTCCTCATATACGGAGACTTCTTTCCCGGAGCCAGGGTACTCGAGGCGGGTTGCGGCTCCGGCGCCATGACCATGACCCTGCTTCGCGCCGTGGGGCCACGGGGCATGATTTATTCGTACGATATTCGCCAGGACATGATCGATCGTGCCAGGGCCAACGTGGCCGCCGTCGTGGACGATCGTTCCAACTTGTGCTTCAAGCTGGGGGACGTCTACCAGGGCTTCGATGAGACGGACCTCGACAGGATTTTCCTCGACCTGCCCGAGCCGTGGCAGGTGGTGCCTCACGCCGCGAAGGGTCTCGTCCCCGGCGGAATCATAGTGAGCTTCCTGCCCACTATCTTGCAGGTGCACGAGCTGGTGAGAGAGCTCAGATTTCAACGCACCTTCGAGATCATCGAGACGATGGAGGTGCTGATCAGGAACTGGGTCGTGCGCGGACGCAGCGTTCGCCCGGACCACAGGATGATCGGCCACACGGGGTTCATCGTGACGGCGCGTAAGTGCGAGCCGAGGCCGGGAAGGCCGGGTGATGAAGACTCGGAGGAGTAGCGGCGGGCATGGCAACCGCTAAGTAACTATCTCAAAATGATCATTGGGGAGTCCAGAGGGGTCGGCCCCCTTCTGGATTCCGGCTTTCGCCGGAATGACGGGGTTCTGGGGGATGTGCCCCCAGCAATAAAAACCTTTCAGGGCGGGAACAAGGCGCCTTCTTTTTGAGATAGTTACTAGGTCAGGTGCGACCCGTCTTCGGACGGCCACAACTCCTCCATGTCCCTGTCTTCCTGAACCGCCAACCTCTTCAGTTCCGGAGACAGCTGCTTTCGCTCCTGCTCTTTGACATCGACGAAGCCTAAATCCGAAAGCCTGCCTTAGTACTCGGCCATCAGAACCTGTGGCTGCTCTAATGCTTCCGCCACAGCTTCC
>JADFQF010000412.1 GCA_022561955.1 Chloroflexota bacterium
TGCGCCTCATTTCGGAGTCCCGCCTTTGAAGCCGAGGCCTCGTCTTCGCTTCGCAAGGACAGCAGAAGTCCGTCGGGCGTCAGATTCAGGCTGTCGATGGGTAAACTTCCGGACTCGATTATCTCCTTGACCACGGCGTTGATGGACTCCGCCTCCATCCGGTAGGTGGCCTTGCCACGGGCATAGTATGTCAGCATCAGGCTCTGCACCGACGGCACGCGCTCAATCAGGGAGGCCAGCCTGTTAACGTCGGATATTTTGCTCAGAGGGAAGGCATGTACCAGGTGCCGCTCGGAAACCATTTTGTCCGGCATCTCGATGAAGGCGGGAAGAGGGTCCTCGGGTCGCTCGACAGGGTCTTCGAATCCGTCGGCCTCGACATCCAACGATGAGGGCGCAGGGTCGATTGCCGGTCCGGGGACCGCCGAGCTCCACAGGTCGTTGGACTTCGCCTCGCCCTGGTCGTCGAGCGCCGCCTGTGGAGACGCTTCGCCTTCCATGTCCCAGTAAGGGTTGGTCTTGATAACGGCGCCGTCTTGGGACGTCTCCCGGTTGGAGTCCTCCTCGATGATTGTCGCCTCGAGAACAGGCTCCGCCGGTGAGCTCTGATAGGTGCAGGTGCACGGCCCTCCCTGGGCGCACCCAAAACAGCAGTAGGCTATGTCCTTGGAGAGAAAGTGTTCGCTTCTAAGCTCCTCGAAGCAGTTGGCGCACATCGTGAGCTCCGACGCCAGCGCGTTGGTATCGTAGCCCGCCGACACCAGGATATCCCTGGTATTGAGCTTGGGAGGAGGCCCGTCGTAGGTGCATATGCATGGCCCCCCCTTGGCGCAGCCCTCGCAGCAGTACGGCTCGCCCATCTGGTAAACGGGCACCCAGACGATCTCTTCTTGGCAATTCGAACAGCGTGGACTCTGGCTCATCATTACACCGCAGTCTATAAACCGCTAAATTGATTATGGCACACGTTCATTGGACTACGGCTCGGAAAATACTAACAGTGTGTTAGCTATGAGTTATGGGGTGGTGTAGACCGACATTTGGGGGGTTGGGGTATAGGGTACCGGGTACGGAATACAGGGTCAGGGACACAGAGGGACTGGGGGAAGCTCGGTTTATCCGTCGGCGCCTAGAAGCCTTGCTACGGTGCCGCCCATGATCGCGTTCATCTCGTCCTCGCTCAGGAAGTCGCAGTAGGTCCGGATAAAATCGATGTTCTGCCTGTACGTCCAGAAGCGGGTGACGATGGGCATGTCAGTCCCCCACATGAGCCTGTCGGCGCCGATTCGCTTGACGCACTCCTCGATCGTAGGCCGTACCTGGGGCATGGGGTAGTCCCATACTGCGCCCAGGGCAATGGGAAAGAGAAACTGTAGATGTAGGCTGGGGCTTTCGAAGGCCTTCCAGACGTCCTCGTGGATGCGAAGGCCTTCGCCCTCGTTGAAGAGCCGCCATTCCATGCCGTGTGTCATTACGACCTGCACGTTCGGGTAGCGCTCCATCCAGCGAACGAGGGTCCTTAGCTCCTCCAGGTAGCTCTCCAGGAAGGGCTCCACGCGAGGCTTCAGGGAGAAGAACATGGGTATTCCCAGCTCGGCCACGGCGTCCCAAAATGGATAAAACTCCGAGGCATCCCAGGGGCCGGCGTAGTTGTAGAGGTTGAGCTGGGGAGGCAGAAATTGGAGGCCGCAAAGGCCCTGCTCCCGGACCGCCCTTCGGAGCTTGGCGATGGACTCTTCGGGCTCAGTGGCGACGAGCCACTCCTCGACGTGGGCGAGGCCCATCAGCCGGTCGGGATAGCTACGAACGCAGTCGGCGATGAACTCGTTGCCGATGCCGAGGTAGGGCGTGCGGTGCAGCAGCGCCTTATCCACACCCGCGTAGTCCATCTCGGCGACCAGGCGGTCGGCGGGGTAGGCCATGTCTGTGATCGCAGGCGGGAAATACTGCTTTATGTAGTCCTCGCCATCGACCGTCCATCGAAAGCGCCCGTGGCCCTCGGCGCGAAAGTCCGCGTCCTTGAGGGCGTCGAGGCTCGTCCAGTTGGTCATGTCGATCAGCCCCGTCGAGTCGGCAGGCGCCATGTCCCTGGCACGCCGAACGGGCTGGTGATGCACGGCGATCGCCTGTTGCAGATGACGTCTTAGCCCATCGGCGGAGTCGAAGCCCCCTGAGCCTGTCAGAGGAGGAAACGTGTAGGCATGTCCGTCAAATAGCATTCTTCGACTCCTCACGGCGCTATAGAGGTCTGCACCTGATGCCGGAACCCACGGTTGACGCCTAATACCCGGCCTTCTTGTCGACTACGTACAAGAAGGGCTCGTTGGCCAGAAATCTTCGGAGGTTTTCCTTGAACAGTCGTCTGCGCCCCTCCCATATCTCGGCGGTCAACGCGGATACGTGGGGAGAGATGATGACGTTTTCCCGCTCCC
>JADFQF010000413.1 GCA_022561955.1 Chloroflexota bacterium
CTGACGAAGAGCCTTCGTCCGAGAAATCCGACTCCCCCTTAGAAATGGAAACAGAAGATGCCGCCGAGCTCCAACCCGCGTCTGCGACCCAATCTTACGAGTCCGAGCGGTAGCCGATTCTTTAATTCGCCACGCCCCATTCGCGTCCGAAAAAAGCCCCAATCCCATTAGTGCTGTTCCCCCTTTTTCGCTGATCTTAGACTCTCCCAGGTGCCGGCATAGCTACTTTGCCCGGGAAGCCGTGAAGATTACCTTGTGTTGCCGCGACCTGCCCGGTTATCCTGGAATGACAGCCTTTGGAGGCCGAGGCGTGCCGGGGAGCAGGTGCCTTTCGGGACCAGGCAATTGCCCGCGACCTGATCGCCGTCTAGACTCCCCCATAGATGAAATGCTGCTGAGCCGGGCTTTCTATGAAAATATCAGAAATTCTGAGACGGAAACGCACCATCTCCTTTGAGTTCTACCCTCCGAGGGAAGAGGAGGGCATTCCCGCCGTAATGCGCTCCATGGAGCGCCTGAAGGAGTTCAGCCCCGATTTTGTGTCCGTCACCTACGGCGCAGGGGGGTCTACTCGCCGGTTCACCCAGGACATCGCCGTCAAGGCCAACGAGGACCCCGACGTCAACGTGATGGCGCATATAACCTGCGCCGGACAATCTCGGTCGCAAGTCAACGACGCTCTGGAGGACTTGAGAGCCGCCGGAATCGAAAACGTCATAGCGCTTCGAGGCGACCCCCCCAGGGGCGAAACGCGTTTTCAGACGGCGCCGGACGGTTTCTCCCATGCCACCGATCTCATGGAGCACATCAAGTCCAACTTCTCGTTTGGAATCGCGGGCGCCTGCTATCCCGAGGGGCACGTGGAGTCTCGTGACCTGGAGACCGACATCGAGCACACGAAGCGAAAGGTAGACGCCGGCGCGGACTTCCTGATCTCCCAGCTCTTTTACGACAACACCCATTTTTACAGGTTTCTGGAGCGGGTAGACAAGGCGGGCATCAATGTGCCCATCATTCCGGGAGTCTTGCCCTTTCTGAGCACAGGCCAGATACGCCGGTTCACCTCTCTCTGCGGAGCCACGATTCCGACGGAGCTGGATGCCAGGCTCGAAAGGCTATCGGACGACGATGACGCGGTTCGGGCTCTGGGCATAGAGCATGCGACGCAGCAGGTCCGCGACCTGTGGGACAACGGAGTGTCGGGGGTCCACTTCTACGCCCTCAACAGGAGCTATTCCATCTCCAGAATCCTGCGGAATCTGAGCTTGAAGGCGGAGCGCTAGGAGCCCCGGTCTCTTACCTGTGCCAGAAAGTCATTGGCGGCGCTGGAAAACAGGGTAGTAAAGTGGGTATAAAGGTACTGCACGCCCCTCTCCAGATAATCCTTCGTCGCCCCGGCATTTCCGGCAGAGCCCGAGACCTTGCCGGCCGACTTTATCCCGGCAAACGTGCTGTTTATGACCTCCCTCACCTCCGGAACGTCGGACCTTCCGGGGTAGCCCAGGGACTGCGATAGGTCCGAGGGGCCGACGAAGAACACATCGACTCCCTCGACCTTCAATATCTCGTCCAAATTCCGGATGGCCTCGGCCTCCTCGAGCTGTATGCATACCAGGGTCTCTCTGTTGGCCTCCACCACGTAATCAGACATTGATATGCCGAATCCGTAGTTCGCCGGCCGACTGCCCGCGGCGAGCCCGCGTACGCCTTGCGGATGGTATTTGACCGCCTCGACGGCGCGGCGAGCGTCTTCGGCGCTGTTTACGTGGGGCACCTGAACGCCCATCGCACCACGGTCCATCACCTTTAGAATCTCCTCGGTGGTATTTGACAGCGGACGGGCGATGGGAGTGATGCCCGTAAGCTCCGCCGCCATGGCCATCATCTCCACGCTCTCCGACGAGGTTGAGCCGTGCTCGCAATCTATCAAGACCCAGTCGAAGCCCAGCTTCCCAACCATCTCCACGATCTGGGGCGAAGGGAACATTACCGAAACGCCAAATGCCGGCTCGCCTGAAATGAGCTTTTCCTTCAACCTGTTCTTTCTGAAACTCAATGCGTCAATCTCCATTTGGCATTTTGACTCGTCGGGAGCCGGCCCTGTGCAGGGTCGCGCCGTATCCTGAAATTCCCTTCGCCTATCGTACGTGGCGCAGATTGAGTTAAGCGCCGAGGCGGGCCGATGGTGGGCACGCGCCGGGGCGCGGGAATGGTCCTTTACGCCGGCCCTCGTTACCTTGACACCCCCACCCTCCGCTTATAACATTAAATTATGTTGAAACCTAGTATATCTAGGTGTTTAAAAACCTAATTGTAGGGGGGTGAGTCGCGTGGACATATTGACAATCGCGATTATCGCCGTCCTGATTGGCCTAATTGTAGGGGTATCCGGTGGATACCTGGGACGGAGAATAGTTGGCGGCAGACAGTAT
>JADFQF010000027.1 GCA_022561955.1 Chloroflexota bacterium
AACCGGCGTGTTCGAGCTACTGACAATGTCCGACGATTTGAGGCAGATGTTCCTTTCCGACGCCCCCAGACACGAGATGGCGCAGCAGAGCGTCCGGGACGGGATGATTCCCCTGCGGATGGACGCTATGCGGAAGGTCAAGCAAGGCGTAACCACTCAATACGAGGTTATGCGCGTCCTGTTCACGCTGGAATAAGGGCTACGACGATGCAGTACAAATATGTCGCATACACCCTGAAAGAGGGCATCGTCAAGGGATGGATGGAAGGCCGTTCAGAATCGGACGTTCAAGCCCAGCTCTCTCAGGAAGGCTACAAGACCCTTCAGGTAAAGACGGGATGGCATCCGCCCTCGTTGGAGGAGCTCATACCATCGCTCGTGAAGGTCAAAACGGGCGAGCTGGTCAGGTTTTCCAGACAGCTGGCGACGATGGTCATGAGCGGCGCCAGCCGGGTAACGACCTTGGAGATGCTTTCGTCAGACAGCAACAGCCGCGGAATGAAACGGGTGCTGTTGTCCATCATGACAACCCTGGACGAAGGAGGCAGCCTCTCCGAGGCCCTCGCCAAACATCCGAAGATATTCTCCAAGCTCTATGTAATGGTCGTCGAGGTCGGTGAAATGACGGGCGGCCTGGGCACCGCGCTGGAGCAGCTAGCCGACATTCTCGAGGCTGAGGCCGAGGCTAAAGCAAAGGCGATTCGGACCCTGATGTATCCCCTTGCGATTATCGGCCTCTCGACTCTGACCCTCGGAGTGCTCATGGTCGTGGCATTGCCTGCCTTGCTGGCGGTATTCGATCAGATGGGGGCGGAGATACCAGGCGTCACGAAGTTCGCCGTCACCGCTATGGGAAGCATAAAAGACAACTTTCTCAATATGATATTTATCGTGCTCGGCCTCTTCATTGGCATCAAGCTCTTCTCCCGATTCCCAATTGTGAACCTGTGGATTCACATGTTCATGGTCAAGGCGCCCGTGCTGGGATCGTTCATCGTTTCGGGAGAACTCTCGCGAATGGCCCGCACCGTAAGCATGTTGCTGAGCTCCGGGGTAAACCTGTCGGAGGGCGTCAGGCTAGCCATCTCCGGCACCAAGAATCGGATAATCCAGAACGCCTTCCTCGATGCGGAGGAGAGTCTTCTAACGGGTCACGGCTTTGCCGATGCGTTGAAGAACCACCCGGTGCTGCCGCACATGTTCGTTGAGCTTGTCGGTCTGGGCGAGCGGAGCAACTCGCTGGAGAAGACCATGGGCGACCTTTCCGAGGCATATCAGAAGCAGCTGGAGCGACAGCTAGACAGCCTGCTGGGTATGCTCGAGCCGGCCTCAACGCTCATAGTAGGCGGCATCGTCGGGTTCATAGCCTTTTCGATGTTCGTGCCGATCTATTCAGGTCTGAACGCGGTGCCGTAGGGTAATCAGCGTCGCCGGCATCTGGGCACCTTAGGCTCTAGACAGGACTCGTCCGCCGCCAAGTTCCTTGGCGCGCACTGGCGGGTCCAACTGTCGAGAAAATCTTGATCCAGGACAAGGGCGGAGATGCAACCTAGGACTCTCAGCCAGAAGATAAGAGAAACCATACGCATATACCGGGGTGGGTTCTTGCCCCTCCTCGGTATAGTTGCGATCGTCCAGGTGCCGTTGCTGCTGCTGGACACCATGCTTGGCGGGCTCGCTCAGGGCGAAAGCGTCGGGGTGGCCATCGTCCTTCAATACGTGGTCATCGCGGTCCTCTCGATATTCGGCTTCCTGATCATGTACGGGGCCACGGCACATGCCGTATCTCGTCACATGGAAGGCTCGGAAATCAACATTGTCGCCTCATACGCGGCCGCCTGGCGCAAACTTCGGAACCTCGGAGGCGCCGGCGCCATCGTGTTTCTCGTCGGCATTGGCCTGGCTGTCACGGGAATCGGCATTCCCTTCGCCGTATTCTTCATGGTCTCGTGGGCCTTCGCGATTCCCGCGGCCGTGCTCGAAGGCACTTCTCCGAAGGCCTCGCTGACGCGCAGCAGCTATCTGGTCAGAAATCGATGGCGGAACGTCTTCGGCAACCTGCTGGCGATGGCGCTGCTCTGGGCTCTGCCGGGAGCGCTCCTCAGCGGCATCGCGGGACTGATAGTTGGGCTGTCGCTCATCACCTTCGTAGATAACCAGACGACGATACTACAGGTGACAGGACTCGTCAGCGGACTCATTTGGATCGTCTTCGCTCCCCTGGGGCTCATAGGCGCTACGCTGGTCTACTGGGACCTTCGAGTGCGCAAGGAGGGCGTCGAAAAAGAGGATATAGCGCGGGAGCTGGACCACATACCGGATGACGAGCTAAAAGCGCTGGACGCGGAGATCACGGAGGACCTTTCCGACGAAGCCTATTCCGAGCTGACCGGCAAGAAGAGCCGCAGGCAGACTCGAATGGAGTTGCGGCTGCGCCAGTCCATGTCTCGTGTGCAGCCATGGGTCGTTGTCGCCGTCATTCTGGGTGTGCTCTTAGTCGGATATTTCGGCGTTCTCGGACTCCGCTACACGAAGGCGTCCGAGTCGAGGACTGTCTTCGCATCGGACATTCAGAGGATATCGAGGTCGCTCAGAAGGAACGTCTTGCAGCTCGATGCGTTGGAGGCCGAGCTCGAACCCAGAGAGCTGCAGCTCGAAGAGCTAATAGACCAGTTTAGCTACCCGATTACGGACGACCTCATCGCCATCGTCTCCGCGGCCGCCGACCAGACGGGAGTCGCGGTGACGTCCATGCAGGTCGGCAACTCAAACATAAACATTCGGGAATCGACGAGATACGAGACGCAACCCATGACGATCACCCTGGAGGGCGGGACCGAGGACCTCTACGAGTTCTTGGAGGTGCTCTACGGCCAGATCCCGGTGACGGACGTCGTGAACGTGCGGATAACAAATGTGGATGGGTCACCCTCGTCGCAGGTCGGCCTGCGCTTCTTCCTGTCGCCGGAGACGATAGTGGAGAAGGTCAAAAAGCCGGCGCCAAAGACCCCAAGCGAAGCGGAAGGTGACGAATAATGGGCCCGTTCACTCTGGATAGGCTCAAGCTCGTCGGGCTTCGGGAAAGGGTAGGCAAGCTACGCTCGGGTAAAGACGATTCCAAAACCCCGTTCAACGAAGCCGAGGGCGAGTCTACAGGCAGGTTTGTTCCGCCGATAGACTCGTT
This sequence comes from Chloroflexota bacterium, assembly GCA_022561955.1. The sequence continues at coordinate 3,185 of JADFQF010000027.1, forward strand.
GAGCGCCAAGGAGGGCCCTCACCCCAATGGTGCGTCTCACCCCTCGTGGGGCAAGCCGCTGAACGCGGTCAAGGGTATTTTCAGCAAGGGGCGGCGAAGAGCCGAGTCATCTGATTCGGCCGAGCCGGAGGATGACTATCGGCCCACGGCAGTCAACGGCCGTGACAGCTCGGAGCCTATCGGGGACCTCAATCTCGAGCAGGCCATCGAGCTTCTTCAGAACGAATTGCAGTGGAGCGATGCGCCTCCGCCGGAAGAAGGAAGGGATATCCGGTCTCGACTTCCGGACGGCGTCAACAAGCTCATCGACCGCGCGAAAGACTATTTAGGACGAAGGACGACGACCCTCACCGTGGAGAACGGCGTCGCCCGAATCGTCGTTTTCGAGGGTAACGAAGTGGTGGCCTGGGGCCTCGCCAACCCGGACTCCGACTTGAGGAGGCTTCTGGGGATAGGCGCCCAGGACGAGAACTATCCGTCCAGGCTCGAGGGTCTCCTGGAAGAGATACAGCTTCGTCGCGCCAGGATAGTCACGGACCTTCCCCTCTACACTCCGTTGCTGAGAAGTTTCCAGCTTCCCAAGTTCAGGAGTAAGTACCTGGACCCGGTAATCCTCTCGGAAGTACTCGAGACGATCCCATTCGACGAAAGGGATGTGGACGTCGCATGGCAATATAGGCAAAACAACAGCGGCAACGAGGTATTTGCCACCGCCGTGCCAAAGACCGTCGTGGACAAACACATCGAGGTACTGCGTGGTCTGAACGTTCAGCCATCCGCGGCTTACTCTCGTGGGACGGCGCTGGCCTATGCGGTCGGCGTTCCCAACGCCATCGTCGTCCACCTGGCGCCGGAGCATTCGGCCGTCGTGCTCGTCCGGGAGCGGGCTCCTCAGATCATCCAGGAGCTAGGGCTGCCGGAAGAAGCGGCGGGGGTAGAACGCCGAATCGAGGTAATAACCCATGCCGTCGAGCAGGTAGGGAGCTACTACCAGCCCTTGAACGGCAGGAGCGAAGATCCGCTTCCTCCCGTGATAATAACCGGGGAGTTCTCGGTCGAAAGCGGCCTCCTTGCGAAGCTAAGGGTCGCCCTATCCAACGAGGTAATCTCCTTCGTCGCCACAGACATCGTCTACCCCGAGCACTTTCCTCCGCAGGAGTACGCGGTAAATATCGGTCTGGCCCTTGGCGACCGGGCCAGGACCAAGCTTCGCAGTAAGATCAAGGGAGATAGAGGCCCGACCATCAACCTGCTGTCGGACCGACATCTTCCGAAGCCATGGCCCGTATGGCCCGCCGCCAGCTTCATGACGATACTGATGCTCGTGGTGTTGGCCATTAATTTCACGCCGCTGGTAGGAAATCTAGAGATCGAGGCCGCAACCCTATCAACGCGCCTGGACAACCTGAAGCGCCAGGAGCGTACCCACAGGATCGAACAGGGAAGGGCCAGGGCGACGCAACAGCGTATCCAGTCCTTCGAGGTGCTGACCGACAGCCTGTTGGGTCACCTCGACTTGCTTGAGGAGGACCTGGACGTCCTCTTACTTCGGGCCGAGCAGATAACCCGAGATGCTCTGATTCCGTCCGTTTCCGTGAACTCGTTCTCACAGCAGGGCGCGGAATTCGGCCTTACGGGCACGGCTGGGTCCTATGAAGACGTCCTTCAGTACACGTCGAACCTTCGGGAGACCGGTGCGTTCGATGAGGTCAAGATAGTTCGCATATCACGTCCAAATAACCTGGATGCCGAGATCTCATTTCAGATAAAGATCGTGGCCGAGCCCGTACTCGTAGACGAGGCGACCGAAAAAGGAGCCTCCAGGCGAAGGTAGGGCCGCAGCGTAAGGTATGAGAGCCTTTGCTTCCGAGCCGCAGGCCCTAATGTCATTTTCCTCACTAGACACACTGTACGAATGTCCCATGCAAGATGTGACTCTAGGACGGCGTTAGAATTGCGCATCGGCAATAAAATGGTATTTAGGGTCAAACCTGGGCGAACTCCGGAGCCGTTCGGGACTCTGACCAAATATTTCAGAAGACACAGACCAGAATTCGGAGGTATGAAACAATGCGGAGAATTATGAAGTACATGGTCTCCCAGCTCCGAAAGAGCGAGAAGGGCTTTACTCTCGTGGAGCTGCTTGTAGTCGTAGGAATCATCGTGGCCCTGGCCGCGGTGATAATTCCGAACGTTTCCAGGTTTACCGGTAAGGGCAACGAAGGCGCCCTATCGGCCGAGGCAGAGAACCTGCAGGCCGCCATGGACACGATGATGGCCGACACCGGCTCAATCGACGTCGCGGCTTATGATCTCTCCAACCTTAGCACGGCCACCAACTCGTGGACCGGTCTACCGTTGGATGGCGCGTCTTCACTCAACGTGGCAACTCTGGACGGTTATCTGCGGGCGGATACAACGAAGTTCTTCTACTGCTATGACGTTGCCGGCCTGGTCACGGAGCAGTTTGAGACTGCCACGGCCTGCACGCAGTAGCCAGACGGATGAGTGTCTTAGCGACACGCAACTGTTAATCGTCTAATCGCCTAGTAAGGGCCACCACCTCCGGAGGTGGACTCGAAACTAGCCAGCCTTGCCCGGTACTCCGACACGTCGGAGTGCCGGGCCTTCGATTTTAAGGGCATCTCGAACCAGGACTTCGGGAGTCGAGTTAGGGCGCATATCCTCGGCGAGCCGACCTCCTCTTTCTCTCCCCCTTTACAAGGGGGAGAGAAGTTCCTTCCTCTTTGATGGCCCGACGCTTCAGAGAGGGTGTAGCGCAAGTTTTGGGCGGACCCTGCTGAAACCGTGGCATGATCAGACCGTCTGGCACCTGATGCGCTTTGCAGACCGTGGAGATGCAAGGAATGTGGGGAAGAGGCTTTGAAGCAGGTGTTCCGGCCGACTGAGGGCCCCTCTGCAGGACAAGAGCCCCGAGTCAGAAAATGCCGACGAAGCTGCTCACGTACCACGCCATTATCGGCGCTCCCCATATCAGGGAAACGAGAGCCGCTACCGCAATGAAGGGCCCAAAGGGTACCTCGGTCTTCCTGCCGCCCTTCTTCACCAGCAGGATCCCGGCGGCGACCACGCCGCCGAGGACGAATGACAGCCCCAGGCTGACGAACACCACCGGAAATCCCACGGCGGCTCCTACGACGGCCGCCAGCTTGACGTCACCCTCGCCAATGACCATCCCGGGTATGAGATACAGCAGAAGCATGAGGCCGAAGCCGGCACCGGCGCCTATCGCGGCCTTGGCCAGTCCTAATTCGGGCCAGAATGAGGCGATCGCCAGGGCGACTACCAGGCCGGGAAAGACGATTCGATTCGGAATTATGTGATGCTCCAGGTCCACGACGAATATGGCCAGGAACATGCCCACGTAGCCCATCATGGCCACGCCTTGATAGCTCCAGCCGAACTTGAGCCAGACGCCGGCGAATAGCAGACCGGCAATTATCTCTATCAGAAAGACGCGTGTGGGAATCTTCGCCGAGCAGTCGCGACACCTGCCCCTGAGCAGCACGTAGCTGACTACCGGTATCAGGTCTCGTCTTCGTATTGGCGTATCGCAGGAGGGGCAGTGAGACGGCGGGTAGGCGATGGACTGGCCGGCCGGCAGTCGATCCCCCACAACGTTAACGAAGCTTCCGACAGCCAGGCCAAAAGTGGTTGCGAAGAACAGTCCCAGGTAGTCCATAAGAAGATGTCAACCGATGTGAATAACTTAACGCGACGTTCGTATATAGAAATACACACGTCGGTAACTCGTCAAAACCAAGGAGCGTGTGAAGGATTGCAGCCTAAGGGACAACTATCCTGGTGTCAGTCGACAAAATCGATTTGTAGAGTATCGGAAACGCTCTGAACCACTCCTGTTCCCCCTGGGAAGGCTTGCTCTATAATCGTTCGGTCAAACAACCCTGGTATTTCGGGAGGACAGATGTACAAGGTAGGGATCGACGTCGGAGGGACGTTCACGGACTTTGTCGTAGTCAAAGACGGCGAGAGTCCAAGATTCTTCAAGACCTCTTCCACGCCGCATGACCCCTCTATCGGCTTGATGTCGGGACTTCAGGATGTGGCCGATGCCTATGACGTCTCGCTGGAGGAGCTGCTTCGGCTCTCCGACCGTCTCATTCACGGCACGACCGTCGCCACCAACACACTCGTCGAGCGAAAGGGCGCCAGGGTAGGGCTCATCACCACGGAGGGCTTCCGCGACCTCCTCGAAATGAGGGAGGGGCTGAAGGAGGACCGATACAACCTCCACATGAAGCCCTTCGAGCCGCTGGTCCCACGCTATATGCGCACCGGCGTCTCGGAGAGGGTCCTGAAAAACGGTGAGGTCGAAACGAAGCTGGACGAGGATAGCCTTACCGAGGCGTTGGACTACCTTCAAGAGCAAGGCTTCGAATCTCTGGCCGTATGCTTTCTCTTTTCCTTCATGAACCCGGACCACGAGCGCCTGGTTGGTGAGCGGATTCGCGAGAGATTTCCTGACGCATACACATCCCTGTCCCATGAGGTGATCCCCCAGATAAAGGAGTTCGACAGGCTCAGCACCACCGTAATCAACTCCTATGTCGGCCCGATTTTCGGGAGATACCTGCGCAGGCTACAGGAGCGATTCGGCTCTCTTGGCAGCTCAGACGACCTGCTAATCATGCAGTCCAACGGGGGAGTCGCATCGATCGACGAGTCCATAAGGCTGGCCGCCGGAGCGATTCTTTCGGGGCCCGCGGGCGGCGCAACCGGCGCGGTCTATTATGGGAGCCTGGTCGGCGAGTCCAACCTCATCGGCCTCGACATGGGCGGCACAAGCACCGATATCTCCATCGTCCAGAATGGAAGACTCCACTCGACGTCCGAAAAATCCGAGGCCGGCTGGAAGATCGCCGTCCCGATGATAGACATTCAGACGCTGGGAGCCGGGGGAGGGAGCATCGCGCGGGTGGATTCCGGCGGCATCCTTCAGATAGGCCCCGACAGCGCGGGGGCCGACCCGGGGCCTGCCTGCTACGGCAAGGGAGGCACGGACGCGACCGTCACCGACGCCAACTTGGTTCTGGGCTATCTGACGTCGGAAAACTTTCTTGGCGGAAGGGAGCCCCTGGACGCGGGGTTGGCCTCTGAGTCGATCCAAGAACGTGTGGCGGCTCCGCTGGGGCTCTCTCTCGAGGAGGCGGCCTCCGGCGTCGGCAAGCTCGTGTCCACGAATATAGCGGAGGGCATACGCCTGATGTCCGTGCAACGAGGCGTCGATCCCCGCAACTTTGCCATCGTGGCCTTCGGGGGAGCCGCCGGACTTCAGGTGACCGAGGTCGCGAGACAGCTCGGAGTCGACCGGGCCTATGTGCCCTCCGCGGGAGCGGTCTTCTCCGCCTACGGCATGCTGGCCTCGGACCCTCAGTACGACTTATCGCTCTCACACCCGGCAAGCCTGGACCGCCTGGACCTGAACACGGTCCGAGACATCCTGGGTGACCTGGCGAGCAGGGGAAAGGACAGGCTTCGCGCCCAGGGCATCGCCGACGACCGGATAGAGGTCACCAACACCGCCGACATGAGGTATCTCGACCAGATCTACGAGGTCAACGTCCCCATTCCGGACATCGGGCAAGCCGACGACAGTTTGCTCGAAGAGTGGGCGTCCAACTTCCACGAGCGATACAGAGAGCTCTACTCATATAGCCAGTCCGACCAGGAAATCAGGCTCGCGACGTTGAGGGTACGGGCGATAGGCCGCCTGCCGAAGGTCGTCCTCGATAAACAAGAGGATGCCGGCGGCGGTGAACCCATTCTGAAGGAGAATCGGCGAGTGTATCTTGGCCGCTGGCGCGAGGTCCCCATATACGATCTGGAGTCGCTATCGGTGGGAACGGAGGTGAAAGGTCCCGCCGTTCTGGAGTCCGACTATACGGCCGTTCTGCTGAACGAAGGCGACTCCGCGCGATCGGACGGCTATGGGGGAATCCAGCTAACGATATCTTTGGAGAAAGCGAGGGAGCAGGCATCGAGCCCTGGGGAGCCCGAGGCGCGCATCGACCCCATCACCCTCTCGGTGCTGGAGCATCGCCTGGAGTCGGTGGCCGAGGAGATGATGGAGGTGATGCTGCGCACGGCCATGTCGCAGATACTCAACTCCAGCCGAGACTTTTCCACGGCGATCCTGGATGCCGACTGTCAGCTCGTGGCCCAGGGAGAGGGGCTTCCCGTCCACGTCAGCGCGCTGCCAATCGCGGTGGCGGCGGTCCGCGACTTCTTCGGCGACGATGTCTCTGACGGCGACATGTTCGTGGTCAACGACCCCTACTTCGGCGGAAGCCACCTTCCAGACATCACGATAATAAAGCCCCTGTTCCAC
>JADFQF010000414.1 GCA_022561955.1 Chloroflexota bacterium
GACATCGTCGTGGAAGTTAGATGTCCTGACCGAAGTATGCGATTCCGAACTAGCGAGGCTTTCGGTTGTGCTTGTACATCTGCTGCCAGTTCCAGTCGAGGTTATCGTCGTCGGGCCGCTCCACCAGATCGATTCTGACGTGCAGCGGGCCCAGATCGCTGTCGAACACTACGAGGATCTGCTGATTGTTGGTGTCGGTGTATCGAAAGCCCGGCGCCTGAAGGATCTGCGGAGGGCTGATCTGACAGTAGAAGCCCGCGCTGGAAAGCTCGGTCGCCGCGTTGCCGGAGATCACGTTGGCTAGCTCGCCGAGGGCGGATAACGCTATCTCGTCGAACTCCTCGACCTCTTCTTCCATCATCACGCTGGCCACGGCCTTGGCGGTTTCGATGTCGAATCCGTAGAGCACGTGGCCTTCTATGAGTCCTCGTACCCTGATGATTGCCGTAATGTCCTCGGTGGTCACCTGCTCGGACATCGTGGCGTATTCGTCCAGGTCCAGCTCCTGGTTCAGCATTTTCTGCCAGACGTTTTTTGCCGGTGCAAGAAACGGGTTAACGTATTCTGCTTTCATACTATGCGCTGGTCCTATTTTTTGAGTATCTGTACGATCAGCTGGTCCTGGTATTCCTTATGCGCCAGGTCGATTTCGTAGGGATTTATCTTGGGTCGGCCCCGCTTGTTGAAGAAGATTTGGACGACCGGCCTACTGAAGTTGCCCGGCGTGTTGCGAGAGATAACGCCGGACTCTCCGGTGCTAAGCTTTACCATCACGCCGGATGGATAAAGCGGCACGTTGGCCGCCAGAAGCTGCACCAGCTCCGGGTCGAAGAGCTCCCCGGAATATGCCATGACATACTCGATGGCCTCGTTGGGTATCAACGCGTCGCGCTCCGGCCGGGCCGAAACGAGGTCGTAAAAAGAGTCCGAGATGGCGAGGATGCGCGCGAAGGTCGAAATGTCCTGTCCGCTGAGACCTTCGGAGTAACCGCTGCCGTCCCAGCGTTCGTGGTGCTGGTACACGGCCTCGGCGACGTCCGGCGAAAAGCGGTCGTACTGGCTTATGATCTCTGCGCCTAAGAGCGGGTGTTGACGAAGCTCCGGCGTCTGCTCGTCAGAGGTCGCACCGGACGCCGAGCCAAACCCGCCGGGCATGACCGCGTGGCCCACGTCCTTCAACATGGCTGCCATCACCAGCCCGTGGAGCTGATTCATGTCGTAGCCGGCCCTCTTTCCCAAAAGCAAGGCCAGCCCCGCCGTCTTGACCGGCTGGACGAAGGGGTAATCCTCGTGAGAGGAGCAGCCGCTGGTGTTTATCTCCCCCACGACTTCTGGGAATAGCTCTCGGGTTATCTCCAAGCCAACGCGTTCGAGCTCGTCCAGTAGAGAGGCGTCGACGCTGGTGTTACCCTGGTGCTCAGTCATGAGCTGACGCATCGCCTGAATGGCCTGAGCTTCGAGCTCCGGAGCAATCAGGGGCTGTACCGGCACGTCGGCGACGCGGGCGTCCTCGATGAAGACCTCTTCGATGCCGTATATGTTCAGCGACGTAAGCGACTCGCCCGTGAGCCTGTCGCCGGACTTCGCGATTATGTAGCCCCGGCTGTCGTAGATGGTCCTCACCAGCTTCATGCCGGGGCGGGCCTTCTCCGCTGAGATTCTTCGCATGTCGGGTACCCTCGGTATGGAAGTAGTCGGTATCCGGGTGTTTTTCCTGAAATCAGGCGGGGGCTGACCGGACGTGTTCAAAGCACTGCCCATTTGGCAATACAGGTCGCGTCGTCATCCCTCTCCTAATCAATGTAGATAATCGAATTGGCGGTGCATTACACATCTTCGGCAGTGCGGAAGAGAAAATCGTCACGGACGACCCGAAAGCGGGAGGAAACCGCTTCAGGTGTGGCTGACGGAGACCTGGATTCGAAGCCGTTCGTAGGTGTGTCGCAGCACGGCATCTGTTGAGAATATTATGAGCTTGAAATGAAACAGGCCCCTGTTGGGAAGGGACCTGTTGCCAAGTTTCTTGAGCTAAAAGGGGCTATTGGTCGCCGTCAAGCTCTCCGGGAATCTTGTCAAAGAAATGCTCCAGATCGAAAATGCGTCCTCCGAGGTCCTCGAGAGCCTCGTCGGAAAGGTACGATCGAAGATGCTCCGGGACGTTCGGAAGCCGGCCCGGGTGTGCCTCGGGGGATAGGCCGCCGTGGGAGCCGCTGAAACTCAACCCTGGGCGGCGGAACAGGCGGCCTCCGAAACTCTCGCCCGCGCCGAAGTGCCCTCTGGGGCCGAAATGACCAGGACCCTGCCCCTGGGATACGAGCGTGACGGTCCGGTCGCCGTCGGCCGTCTCGACTTCGACGACGAGTGTCCGCTCTCCGGAGCTCAAGCCCGAGATATCGCCGTCGTGGTTTATGCCGACCCCCGTCGC
>JADFQF010000415.1 GCA_022561955.1 Chloroflexota bacterium
AATTCATGTCCAAATCGAAACGTCAGGGACCCATTGTAGGCGAGCGTTTTTCTATCGTCAATATAATAGATTTATTTCGAGACACGCGCTGACGCTCAACCCATGATATGGCTTTACGTGACTGTGAGATGGGAGCCAGACACATCGCTGGAGGCTTTCACGCATTGCTCCATTCGAACTCATTTAGCTGGGCGTAGGTGTCCGAATGCTCAAAAGAAAGCGGGGAATCCGACTGCACCCTCAATGAGACGGAGTTGCCCATCTCCGCCTCTTCAAATTCGAAGCCGCCGGGCAGGACGATCCGCGCCCGTAGCTCCTCACCCGTCACAGGGTTTTTGATCGGCTCGATACGACTCTCCGCGATATTCGGAATACGCAGAAGTGCCCTGCGTCGCTCTCGGTCGATCTCGAAGGTGATGGGGGCAATCAACGTCTCTAAAACATTAGGACAAACGGCTGCGAAGATCTCGAAATACGTTCCGCCCTGGGTGCCGCTATCGAGCGACTGCAAGGCGGCGCGCTGGTCGGGAGTAGCCCTCTCATCGATTACGAGCTGTCGCGTGCCGTTACCCTCATGTACCGGACCAGGCAACCAATAGAGCCGGGCGAATTTCACGCCGTCGAGTCTAGTGGCACCGAATTGACCCTCTCTTATCTGCCAGCCGGTCAGGGCCTCACAGTTTCCGTACGTAGGTAGCGCATTGAACTGGCAGGGGCAGCCCCACGCACAATTGCAACTGTCTATCTCCTCGCCCGCGATTCGCCAATTCGTGGTTGTGTCGGTTGCCATAGCATTATTCCTCTGCGTCCAAAATTCATGTTCCCGGGAACAGCCCAATTTTATTTATGTATCTTGGCTAGGTCAACATCGTAGATTCCCAGCGACGGCGCGTCGATGTTTAGATTCCGAAATCGCTTTGCCTGGTCGCTGCGTGGCTGTATGATGGGAGTCAACATTTAACCGGAGGTTCCAATGTACGTAGGCACGCAGTTTCAGGCGCGGACCGATGACGACTACCGCGTGTTCGCACAGCTCGGCGTGGACCACATATGCGGCTACCCGCCCGGACCCGCGGACCGGTGGAGTCCCCGGCTGCTCAGCGAATATCGAGAGCACGTCGAGTCATTCGGACTGACTCTCGACATCATTCCCCTGCCCCTGGCCTCGCATGAGATATCACGGGCCGAAGACCCCAACATCATGCTGGGCAAGAGCCCAGAGCGCGACGTCGAAATCGAGGTCGTCTGCAACATCATTCGAGCCTGCGCCGAGGCGGGCATTCCCGCCGTGAAGTACAACCTGACGTTGCTGGGAGTCGTGACCACCGATCATGTCCCGTGGCGAGGAGATTCCAGGTCGCGCTACTTCAACTACGACGAGACCCCGCAGGAGCCGCCGCTCACGATCGCAGGCGAGACAGACGCCGAGACGATGTGGGAGCGCATCGACTACTTCCTGTCCAGGGTCGTGCCCGTCGCCGAGGAGAGCGAGATACGCATGGCCTGCCACCCCCACGACCCCGGCATGCCGCGCCCCAAGGGATTTCGCGGCGTCGACCGGGTGCTGGGCAGCGTCGAGGGCCTCAAGAAATTCGTGGCCATGCACGAGAGCCCGTACCACGGCCTAAACTTCTGTCAGGGCACCGTCTCCGAGATGCTTGAGAAGCCCGGCGAGGAGATCTACGACGTCATACGCTACTTCGGAGAGCGCAAGAAGATCTTCAACGTCCACTTCCGCAACATCGTCGGCGGCTTCCTGAACTTCACGGAGACGTATATCGACGACGGCGACGTGGATATGCTCAGAGCGGCGCAGGTGTATAAGGAGGTCGACTACCCTTACATGCTCATGCCCGACCACGTGCCGGAGATGTCGGGCGACAACGACAAGATGGTTGGCTTCGCGTACACCTACGGCTACATCAAGGCCGTCATCGCGGCGGTGAGCCAGGAGCGACAATAACAGTCGGTAAAGTCCTCCCTCCCCTGCGTGGTCCGATGCATCGGACTCCTCCGATAGAGCATCGGAGCCCGAAGATAAATCCTCATAAGAGTCGGGCGAAGATATTCTTCATAGGAGTCGTCCCGACGCATCGGGACTCTCCGACTCCCCTATATGAATATCTTCGGAATCCGTCCCCACGGACCGATACTCATGTCGGAGGAGGAGGGAGTTAGAGGGAGGGGGTACATCCTCAGCCTGCCCTCTGCCCAGATGTCAGTATCGGTCGGCGGCGAGCGGCTAGACCCTGTAGCAGGCCGCGAGATGTCCGCTGCTCTTGCGCTCCAGAGGCGGGGGCGGCGCCGCGCGGCAGAACTCGACCGCCATCGGGCAGCGATCGTAGAATCGACATCGGTCCTGCAGGTCGATGGGCCTGCCGATGTTACCCTTGAGGTCCACGGGAGGACGCTTGTAGGTGG
>JADFQF010000028.1 GCA_022561955.1 Chloroflexota bacterium
TCAGTGACGGGCCGGACAGTCCCGTTTCTTCGGTCCGATTCCGGAGGGAATGTTCGACGTCGTGGCCCACCGAGTCCGCTTCGTATAGCACCTGAAGGGATACGACGCGAGTCTTACGGCGGGCGCCTGGACCCGAGGCTCTGGCGGCCGTCGGGGCTGTAACGGGGGCATTGGAAGGAGTGACCACTAGACTAGTTCCTTCTGAGCTCCAGGATGGAATCGATATCACCGACGTTCGTTATCTTAGCATTTTTGGAAATGCGCTTGACCATGCCGGAAAGGGCTTTGCCGGGGCCGATCTCTATGAAGCTGTCCACGCCGGAGCCGACCATGTAGTCGACGGAACGCTTCCACTGTACGCAGGTCGATACCTGTAACGCCAGCTCCTGCTTTACATCGCTTGCGGAGGTCAACGGCTCGCCCGTGCAGTTGGCGACTATGGGAATTTCCGGATCGCTGAAATCGAGGCTCTCCATCGCCTCCAACAGACCGCTCCGTGCCGACGCCATCAGGCCCGAGTGGAAGGCGCCTCCGACGCGCAGGGGAATTACCTTCTTGGCGCCGCGAGCGGTCGCGAGGTCCAAGGCCCGAGCTATGCCGAGTACATCGCCGCTTATGACGATCTGCTCGGCCGTATTGATATTCGATACGTAGGTGCCGGTCTCCCTTGCTATCTCCTCCAGGGTCATCTCGTCCAGGCCCAGGATCGCGGCCATCGTGCCGGGGTTCTGATCGCACGCCTCTTGCATGAGCTCGCCGCGTGTCTGGACCAGCTTCGCGGTGTCGCCGATGTCCAGGACGCCCGCAACGGCCAGAGCGGTGTACTCGCCCAGACTGTGACCGGCCGTAACGACGGGCTCGGGCATGGCTTCCGGCCCAAGCTTCTCTTCCATGGCCTTTATACAGGCGAGGCTGACCGCCATAATTCCCGGCTGTGCGTTAATTGTCTTGCGTAGCTCCTCCTCGGGTCCGTGGAAGAGAAGCTTGCTGAGGGGCCTTTCCAATGCGGCGTCGACCTGGTCGAAGACCGAGCGCGCCGCCGGGGAGTTCTCGTAGAGCTCTTGCCCCATTCCGACTGCCTGAGCGCCCTGGCCCGGGAAAAGGTATCCAACCTTTGGGCCACCGGTCTCCGACATAAAGCGTAGGGTCATTGCCAACTCCTGATCCAGTCGAACGTAATCAACAGGACTGCCTATTCCGAGCTGTCTATGGACACGACTTCCCTGCCGTTATAGTAGCCACAGGTCGGGCAGGCTCTATGTGGAAGCCTCCTGCTGCGGCATTGGGGGCACTCCGCCAGGGTCTGGGCCCGCAGTGCGAAATGCGCCGTACGGCCGCCCTTACGTTTCTTTGAGTGTTTTTTCTTTGGAAGCGGTGGCATGACCTATCCTTTATCCGTTGTTCTTGTCCTGCACTGTAACCATGTCCAGCAAGGCTCCCCATCGGGGGTCGCGCGTGCTCTGGTCACATCTGCATTCGACTTCATTAAGATTTGTTCCGCACTTCATGCAAAGGCCTTTGCAATCCGGCCTGCACATAGCCTTCATAGACGTGCTGAGATAGATGTACTGGACGACGGCTTCCGTCAGCTCCAGCACATTGCTCCGGTTAATGTAAAAGTTCTCGTCAAATTCGCCGGGGCTGTGAAGCCTTGCTCCGGTATCAATGTCGATCTCCGGTAGGAACTCCTCTTCGATCTCCAGGCGCAAAATCTGTCGAACGTCAACGAGGCACCGACTGCAACTACCCGGCGTGTACGCATCTAGAGGAGCGCTCACCCAAATGCCGTCTTCCGTCCTCATCAGCCTTACCCTTCCACTAACGGGGCAGACCGTACCGTCTCCGGATACCTCTTCGTCAACCTCATATTCCCGTGTGGAGCCGCTCGGCTCCTTCAACAGCTGTGAGACATCGAACAGCATCTCGGCACCCCCCGAATCCGATGACCTGGGGACTTTTTCTCATAAGAGATTCTAGGTGCGCGGACGACTTTGTGTCAAGTTTCACAGAGTGTTTTTAGCCCATTATATCTTTGGAGAGCTGGCCCTTCAGGCCGCAGCCCATATAAGCGGCAATTCTAACGATCTTTGGAACAAATGTGAAGCTGCATGACGTCTAATTTATACGATTCCCAGAAATATATGAGAGAGGGCCGGTCCGCTCATCCAATGTTCAACCTGGAGGACGACGGACGGGCTTGTTAACGCCTCGGCAGCGTGAGCATAGACTACCAGCAGTCATTGGGATTTGGCAACTAATCTTACCGTTGTCGCTGAAACTCCCCTGGCAATTCTAGGTGAGCAGTAACAGTCGGGAAGCGGGCATAAAGGAGCGCTCGCGAAGCCGAGCAGCAGATGAAAAAGTTGGCAATTTCGTCCTTTCGGCGACTTCACGGTCTTCTATGATTCCGGCTTTCGCCTGGCATGCAGTTCACTTGGCTGCTGTGCTTCGATACCTGAGCTCGGGATAAGGGATGCATGTCCCCAGGGCCCCGTCATTCCGGCGAAGGCCGGAATCCAGTTAGGTGATCTCTTCATACCAGACGAGCGCGTATACACGGTAACGCTTTGTGAAGCCCTCTGCCAGGTCGTTTCTATGCTGCCAAATACGCTGCACTAGGCTCGATATCACACCCATATACGCCGTGCCATAGCGGTTGCTGGCAAGAATGTAGACGCCGCGTAGTTTGATCTCTCGTCAATGTCCTGATGAATACCGGCTTTCGCCGGAATGACGGGGGATTGGGTTCATGCTCAGGCTTGTGGGTGAGACGCGGACCTCGGCGTCTCCTGGTAGGCCCTAGAGGCCGCCTTCAACCACGTAGAACCAGTAGTAGAAGCTGTTCAGGCTCGTCAGGCCCCTGGGGTCGGGTATGTGCTCGAACCTGAGCACGACCGTATCGCCCTGAATGAAGGAACCCGGAATCAGGAACTGGTCCTCGCCGAAGAAGTAGCGCCTGGGGGGAAATCGCCATACGCCTATCTGCCGGTCGTTGACGTAGACGCGGACCGCGCCGCGAATCACGGAGTCGTAGCGCTTGAAGATGATCAGGTCTCTGTCCGCCAGGGTGTTGATTCTGAAGCTTTCCGAGCCCGTGGTAACACGAGCGTCGTCTTCGATCGTTACAGTCGGACTTGTTCTGAACCTGCGCTCAACGACGCGATTCAAAGGGTTCATCTCCCAGTCGTGGTCTATCTCGTCGGACGGGTCGCCGACGTCCAGAGAATCTATGAGTCGAAGCCTGTCGAGCGATATGTTTCGCACCTGGTGCCTGGGCTCCGAGACCGGCGCCCAGTCGTTCTCGAAGACCACGAGACGAGGACTCTCCAAAATTGCGTTGCTCTCCGTCTCTATGGAGGCCAGCTCCTTGCCATTAGGCCAGCTTCTGACGTAAACGTTGTCGAATGCCACGGTGTAGTCTACCCGCAGCAGGGTCGCTGCCTCGAAGGGAGACATGCCTATGGTTTCGTGGTGATTCACCCCCGACAAGTCGACGAGGGTTCGGTCCGCGAAGTATCCCAGCGCACCCGGACTGAAGACGCCGACGTCGGCGTCGGTCGGCAGATTTTCGTCGATCCATGTAGCGATGGGTATGCTCACCTCGGCGATATTCCTGACGCTGATGGAATACTCGGGCAGCTGCTGGAGCCACTTGAGAGGCAGGCCCAACAGCGGCACCAGCGCGAGGGCCACGACGACGAAGGCCATCGTAAATCGGACATGCCTCCTTGATTCGGCATCCATCCTCTTCCGAGAGCTCACGAAGGTCGTCGACCACTGCCAGGCTGCGGCGACACCCATCGCCGCGAGCACGACGACGAAGGGCAGAATCGGGTCCAGGTACCTTCTGAAGGAGTAGCTCCACTTATCTTCCGGCAGCGGCACCAGCACCGAGAAGGCGTAGACCAGGCCAACGGGCATCATCATCAGTATCAGGGCTCGGGGCCCCCTCAGCTTGAGCCCGTGGTAAGCGCCGACCAGAATCAGCGAGAAGGTCACTATCGCCTGATAGCCGCCAAGGTAGCTCGTCTGCCCCAGGTAGCCCTTCCATATCGCAAGAAGGTTGCCGACATCGAAGAGCGTAAACTCCTGAGTTATTACATAGTAGGAGTTGGGCAACACCAGTCCGGTCACCGACCAGCTGTAGACTCCCCAGGCCAGGGCGGCGAGCAGGGCCGGGGCCACCAGCAGGAAGTTGTTCTGAACGTCGTCCCAGGTCACGAAATCGTGCTGGTCTCCGTCCCACAGCCGTCTGGCGAAGGCGATCAGCAGCACTATCGGAACGAGGAGCAAGGCCTCGGGCCTGGCCACCACGCCAAATGCCATGAGTATGCCGGCCAGGGTCGTCCTGTCGTTTATGTAGGCCCAGGCGACTCCAAGTGCGAGAAAGGCGAACAGGAGAGACTCAGACCCGGAGACCTTGGCATACGATAGGGTCGGGTCTAACGCGACGAGCAGGCCCGCCGCGACTGCCAGGAGCTTGTTGTCCGTGACGAGCCTGACGATCATATATACCAGCGCGCTCAATCCAAAGCCCAACGCAATCCCCATGAGCTGGGCCAGGCCCGGCAGCTCCACGCCCAGCTGAGCGAACGGCCAGTGCAGCGCCCATATCAGCAAGACCCACAGAGGACTCGTCATGCCCGCCTCCGCCACGGGAAGGGCGTATGAGAACGTCTGCGACTCTATGAAGTTGCGCGCGTACACAAGGAGAGTCCATGTGGCGTCGGCAGGCACGAGGTTCCAACCAGACGGGCTTCCCGGCAATCTGATAAAGAGAAAGGCGAGGCTGGTCAGGAGGGTCACGGAGGCAAAGGACAGATAAGGCCATGCCGCCGCGACGTAGGGGTTGACCGAGTCCCAGGCCTCGCTCAGCCTGCCGGGACGTCTGAGCCGTGATGCCGCGACGTCGGCTTCCGGCACGATGCTTGGCAGAAGCGCCAGCACCTCGTCGACGCTGAAGGGCATCGGCACGAAAGTCGTGCCGTTGTCTGTCCTTACCTCGGTCCCGACATCCGAGGCGCCCAGGACCAGAAGCGGGACCGTTGAAAGCTCCGGGCGAGAGGCCAGGTAGCGCTCGATCCCGACGCCCCCCTGCGCCTCTTCGACTCTGGCGATTATCAGGGCCGGGGTTTCGTCCGGGGCTGCGTCGAGGGCTTCGTCATAAGTTGCCGCTCGAGCGGTCCAACCCAGCAGGCGCACGATCTCCGCCAGAAGCTCTCTGACTTGCTCCTCGCGTTCAAGTATTAGGACTTGCGTCAAAGCGTTTCACCTGCGCCGTCGCGGATACCGGGCTTCCCAGATGCATCGGCCGAAATACCAGACTCCTTGCGCTCGCGGGCAATGGCAAGCTAGATGGTGAGACCGGCCTCCCAGGGAAATAAGCGCGAACCTGACTATAGTAGTCCGCCTCGTCCAGGAGCCACAAGCTCCAGAATAATAAGTGGACTGTGACCGAATCGGGCCAAACAGCCGACGTGAGGTTTTATCAACCCCCTCTGAATATGTTGACGAACACGGACACCACCCTGGAAGACGACACGTGGGAAAGTAGCGAGACCGCGCTCACCCGTAGCTGGACCAGACCGTCCATGGTCTGGACCCACGGACTCTGCACCCTCCATTGCGGCGGCTCCATGAACACTTCGAGAAAGCCGCCGATGCGAAACCAGAATGTTATGTACCTGAATATGGGCAAGAACGCGAAGACCCACCAGGCGCCGCGAAGGCGCGCCTTCGACCTTCCGTCCGCCATTGCGTAGCCCGTCAGCATGTACAGCGCGTCAAAAAATACATAGGCGATATACATTGCCCCCATTGCCGAGAGCACGAGCCCCAGCGGATACCCCAAGAAAGACATGAGTGGGAGCAGGAACGTCCACGCGATGCGGGGAAAGGCCAGGGTGTGGTCGATTAGAAGCGACCTCGTCGTGCTGATCCCTCTAAGACGGAGCGGATTGCGCAGTTGCTCCGGATGCAGCGCCATGACCTCCAGCTCCCCACGCTGCCAACGGACCCGCTGGGAGTAGAGCGCGGCCAGGCTAGGGGAGGGCTCAACGTAGGCGACGGCCTCCGAGACCGTCATGACATGCATCTCCGGAAACTTTTCGTACACGTTAAACGTGAGGTCCGTGTCTTCCGAGACGGTCAGATTGTTGTAGAGGTTGGTCTGAAGCAGCACCTCTCGACGAAAACACGAGAACGCGCCTGCCAGCGTGAACAGGCTCTTGGTCACGCTCTGGTATTGCCTGCCGACGCGAAATGCGACGTGGTATTCGACGAATTCGGCCTGAGCCATCGCGAATCGAAAAGGATGCATGCCCTTGGCCTCGGGGGGCAGCACCTCTACGGTGCCGGTGGCCGCCGCAAGCTTCGGGTCGTGAACAAAGGCTCGCACCAGATTGTGGATGGCGTCGTCCGCCAGGATGGTGTCCGAATCGACGTTGCACACGAAATCGGTGTTGGACATGTGGATTCCGGCGTTCAGCGCCCACGCCTTACCCTTGAAGGCCAGGGAAACCAGGTCCATGTGCCCTTCGAAGGGCTTGGACATCTCCTCCTCGAAGACCTCGCGGGTCCGGTCCGTGCTCTGATTGTCTACGACGACTATGTGGATCTTTTCGTGGGGGTACGTCTGGCGTCGCATGGACTCCAGGCAATGGGCCAGGTATTCTTCGCCGTTGTGCACCGGAATTACTATGGCAATCGTAGGAAAGGATTCGAGCTCGTAAACGCTTCTTCGGCCCCTCTGGGAGCGCTCATAACGCCATGCGCCGATCAGGTAGCTTATGGCCGTACTGCCGTCTATGAGCAGAGGCACGAACAGCCAGATGCCCCAGAACAGGAAGAATCCAAGCAGGGTATCCGTCACGTCGCCATATCCTGCTGCAGCTTCCTGGCCACGACCCGCATGGTGGGCAGGGTGATCATGTACCAGAAGATCGCGATGATGAGCACGAAGAAGACGGCCCTGCCGACTATCGTATGGGCGATGAACAGGGAGTCCTTGCCGAAAAGCTGCAGTATCCAGATGATGACGGCCAGGCGTATGATGTTGGCGACGAATGCCGCGAAGACGCCCAGCGCCACCAACACTAACCTCTTGCGAACGGACCAGGCGGGATAAAAGCCGACCATGCCGCTTATGACGCCCGTCTCCAGCAGGCTCGAACACTCCACGGTCACGCGCACCATCGTCCAGCCGTTGTCCTGGCCCACGAGCTGGCCGACAACGAATATCATGAGCGAGGTTGGGTCGGCTTCGAATATCCTAGCGGGTATCCCCATGAGGTTCGTGATCAGAAAGGTGGACATGGCTACGCCGGTCTCCATGAGGCCCTGCAGGGGAGTCGCCCTTCCCACGAAAATTATGATGAACGCCAACCCTATGGAGCCGGTGAGGTAGTATAACAGCCAGATACGGTGGGCCCTGAAGAACATGACCGTCAGGCCCCAGACGAGCACCAGCGCCAGGCCAAGCCCAAGACTCATGACTGAGGAACCTCTAACCCCTCATGCTTACGCAGTCGAAACCACCATATCCCGAAGCCTCCCGCAAGGAGAGCCGCGCCAACGCCTAAATATCCAAGGATGGGTATGGCGGTCCACTGGACGTCGCCTGTGTCCGGCACCCTGTCGCCATAGCTGCTCTCCACGTAGGTGCGAAACACGGAGCCAAAGGAAAACCCCAGGTCGGCGTAAGGAACGCCAAACTCCACCCGCGACGAGCCCTCGGCTATGGTCTCCCCCCAGTCCCTATTCGCGTCGACGGCTATGAGCTGGTTGTTGTCGGCCCGCCGCACCCTTGTATCCACCCGGGAGCTCCTGAGCCCCGGGGCGTACAGCACCTCCACTATGCGGTCGACGGCGTCCGTGAAGTCGCCGTCGTCATTCATGTCGAGATGCAACGAGTACCTGGCACTCTTGTCTATATTAGGAGGCCGCTCGATCATCCAGAAGGCGGTCTTGTCGTCGGGTTCGTTCGCCCAGTG
Source organism: Chloroflexota bacterium (assembly GCA_022561955.1). The sequence goes on from JADFQF010000028.1 coordinate 7,992, forward strand.
GAAGGCGATTATGTCTCCACGGGCATTTCGAGCATCACCGAGCGGGTCGACGATGTTCGCGCGGCCTACCCAGTCCTCGAAATCGCCATCGAGCACGATGAACGAGGACGGCGGTGACGGGCCTCCTGCTGCGGCGCTGCCCTGAGGCCGCTCGCCGTTGGATATGACGACCTCGTCCACCAGGAGCCGGCCTTCCCCCGAGGCCATGTGAGACTCGAACTGGATGCGGAGCAGTCCACCTGTGAAGTACGGCGCCAGGTCGATGGAATAGAGGCGGTATTCGCCCGCGCCTTCGGGGCCGGAGGCGGCGCCGACGGACGGGTCCCATCGTTGGACCTCCACCAGCGAGCCCGGCTCCCCGACTAACAGGGTGGCAAAATCACCCGAGTCGAATGAGTCGGCCCTGAGCCAGACCGTCAGCTCGAGCCCCTCTGAGCCGGCCAGGTCTACATCTCTGTAGGCGATACCGTCCCCGGCTCGAAGTCGAAGATGCAGGGAGTCTCCGCTCAAGCGTCCGTAATTGACGACATCGACGGAGCCGGAAGTCTGCCAGCCATCCAGCCAACCGGTGCCTCCAGTGAGCCCACCGCTCTCGAAATTGTCATCGGCAGGGTCCGAGGCCACCACCGCATTGGCCGGCAATAGCGAGAGCACGACGGCGGCCCCACCCGCCGCAAGCGCTATTCCCACGGTCCTGGGCAGACGGAGAAAAGCGGCCCGCTGGTTGGCGGCGATGCAATCAAGCTTCATAAGGGACCTTCCTGCCTTACCGTCCACAAAACCACTCCCGGAATTCTCTTCGGAAGCCCTCTCATTAGCATCATGTCCGTCGATAGCTATGCGTCTTCAGAGGGCTGCGGAGCCGCAGCCCGAGGCCCATTTCCTATGAAGGTAAACCTCTTACGCAGTTCCGAAAATGCCCGGCCTTGAATTACCATCCCCAGTACGAATATCAGGCCCAGAGCGGTCGAGAAGAGGCCCAATGGATACTCGATAGTCGGCACCGACTCGATGGCAACGTCGTGCACGCCGGAGGGCAGCTCCGCAAGCGTGATCGAATCGACGGCCAGTGACGGGACCCTTTGGCCGTCCACGTACACGACGGTGCCCGAATGGTGTGCAAATGGTAGGAGATAATAGCCGGTCGTTGGGGCCTCCATGGAGAATCTGAAGCCGGCTTGCGTCGCCTCATAGCGGTCCAGGGGGACTTCTTGAAGATTGGACTCAAGACCGGCCTCTAATCCAAGCTCGGCCTCGAGGATTTCGATGGCCAGGGGATCGCCCGTCAGCACGGCGTGGAAGATCAGGTTCATACCAAGAAACGTGACACTTCCTCCGGATACCTCTTTCCGACCGACGATGACGGCCTCCTCGCCAAAGAGGTCAAAAGTCAGGTCCTTCACGTCCAGACCCTGGGGGACATATGCCTGCCAGGCCTCGTTGGAGCCGTGAAATGGCCTCAGCGTCCTCGTCTGACCGGCAATCTCAAACGACGGCGAGCTGGGGGTGATGACACGCTCTCCGTA
>JADFQF010000416.1 GCA_022561955.1 Chloroflexota bacterium
AATGAGATGCGGCGACCCAAGCTCTCCGGCGGTCTCTCAGTGAGGACCCAGGGGGAATCGGTCTGCCGCATCCATCGGTCATATTACCCCAACTACCAAGATACAAGGGGGAACGGGGGAGAGGTGGCATCGCTCGCCAAGAGTCTCCCACACCTAAAAATGAATATCTTCGGAGGGGTGAAGCCTGGCAGCTAGCTTTCGAATAGGACCCACCTAAGGCATTAAAAAAGCCCCAAAAGGAGCTATATGAAATACGACGTAATCGTGGTCGGCGCCGGCTCGGCGGGCGCGACCGTTGCCGCCCGACTGTCGGAGGACGCCCAGCGCTCGGTCCTGCTGCTCGAGGCAGGCAACGATTACGCCGACCTCGACTCGACCCCCGACGACCTCAAGCTCGGTCTCGGTACGGGGGCGGACTTCTTCAACATCGACGACAAGCACGACTGGAAATTCGTCGGCAAGGCCACCGACTTGGCTGCTCCAATGGACGTGCCGAGGGGTAAGGTCACCGGCGGCACCAGCGCCATCAACGGCCAGGTCTTTCTGCGGGCAATTCCAGAGGATTTCGACCACTGGGTCTCGATGGGCAACGACGAGTGGAGCTTCCAAAACGTCCTGCCGTACTATCGAAAGCTCGAAACGGACATGGACTACCGCGACGACTTCCACGGCTCCGACGGTCCCATCATCGCCAGGCGCCACAAGATCGAGGACTTGCTGACGGACCAGATGACCTTCTATAACGCCTGTATCGAGGCGGGTTTTCCCGCGAATCCCGACCATAACCACCCCGAGGCCACCGGCATCGGCCCCTACGCCTTGAATAATCCGAACGGCATTCGCTGGAGCACGGCGTTGGGCTACTTGAATCCCGCGCGCCATCGCCTGAACCTGACCATCCGAGGCAACTGCATGGTGCGGAAGGTCCTGTTCGAGGGCAGCCGTGCCGTCGGCGTCGAGGTGGAGAGCGGAGACGAGGTCTTCAGCGTCTACGGAGACGAGATCGTCCTCAGCGCCGGGCCCATCGGCTCGCCACACCTGCTGATGCTGTCGGGAGTCGGTCCGGCCTCGGACCTGGAATCGGTCGGCGTACCCGTAGTTAAGGACGCTCCCGGCGTGGGTAAAAATCTGAGAGACCATCCCGCCGTCCAGGTAAGATGGCACGCCAGAGACGACTTTCCCATACCGCCGGTAGGCGTCGGCGCGCAGAAGGTCGCGCTCCGGTACACCGCCCAGGGCTCGGACCTGAAGAACGACATGATTACGATCATGCGCTTCAACAACGACGAACGACTGCTAATCATGTCCGTCGGCATCTACCTGGCGACATCATCGGGCGAAATCAGGCTGACCTCAAAAGACCCCGATGTCCAGCCGTTTCTGGACTACAACTACCTGAGCGAGCCCTTTGACCGCCAGAGACTTCGCGACGGCGTTCACGTCTGCCTCAGGCTGAGCGAACACGAGGGCTTCCGGAAGATTATCGACAGTCTGGAGCAGCCGACCGAGGCGGATATCGACTCCGACGAGGCGCTGGACGACTGGATGCTTCGCAACGTCTCCACCATGCACCACATTTCCGGGACGTGCAAGATGGGCAGGCCGTCGGACCCGATGGCGGTGGTCGACCAGTACGGCAAGGTACACGGATTCGACGGCCTGCGCATAGTGGACGGCTCCATCATGCCCGACTGCGTGCGCGCCAACACGAACGTGACGATCATCATGATGGGCGAGCGCGTCGCCGACTTCATCAAGCAGGGCAGGTAGGCCGGGCTTCATCGTGCACGGAGGGCATAACCTCCTCTCCCTAAGGGAGAGGATTGAGGTGAGGGTGAAGTCTCTGGAAAAGCCTCTCCCCCGCTGTCGAGGGCAAGAGTAGCCTGAGGGGAGTTGGGGGAGAGGTCCGCCCGCCATTCTCAACATCACAATCATCAGGCCGAACGGACGGCGCATGCTAAGGGAATACGAAGGACTCAACAACGACGACGTCCTGGCCGAGGCGATCAGGCGTTTCGGCATCGACGCCGGCGGGCTGACGCTCTTGGACGGCCAGCATAGCCTCGTCTATGACTGCCGTCGGGGCGAAGAGAGCCTCATCCTCAAGATAACCCACACGTTGCATCGCAGCCGCGAAAACATCATGGGCGAGCTGGAGTTCGTCAACTACGTCGCCGAGGGTGGAGTGGCTGCCCCGCGTGCCGTCCTGTCGACCAGGGGCAACCTCGTTGAGTCGATCGAAGTCGAACGGGGCAGCTTCCTGGCCTTCGCCTACGAGAGGGCGCCGGGCGCCCTCGTCGACTGGCGGCACTGGACGCCCGAGCTGTTCGAGGAGTGGGGCGCCGTCGTCGGTCGAATGCACGCGCTGACAAAGCGATACGAGCCTTCCTCTGAGGCCATACGCAGGCGCTTCTGGCAC
>JADFQF010000417.1 GCA_022561955.1 Chloroflexota bacterium
CCAGCTTGTGCCGGAGATGGACATACTGACTCCCAGCGCCGGATACGACCCCCTTCGCTCCACATTCGCGATATGGATCGAGCGGTGGCTAAACGACGCCGGCATCCCGGCGCGGGCCAAGCTCACAAGTTTCGGGGTCATCGTGGACACGTTGTTCAGCGAGAACGTCGAGGAAGACCTGGATATGTGGATCTTCGGATGGAGCCTGAGCCTGTTCCCAAGCTACCTGGAGGAGTACTTCCACAGCGATAACATCGGCGCCGGCTCAGAGGTGAACTGGGGCGGCTACTCCAATCCCCAATTTGACGTGCTTGCGGAGGCGCTCTTGGAGGAACAGACGATAGAGGGCGCGAGGGCCAAGGTGTTCGAGATGCAGGAGTTCATCGCGGAGGACCTGCCGTACGTGACCCTGTTCTCCCCGCCGATGATCGACGCATACAGGTCCACGAAGCTGAACTTCCCCTACACCGAGTCTCTGGGAGGCATCCAGTTCTGGAACGGCCTGCATAAATCCGTGCGTATCGAGTAGCCTGGCTCTCACAGGTCCAAGGCTGGTCAACATGGAGGGCGCTTTATGTCTTGGAGGCGCCCTCCTGGGTATTTAAGACGCAGGTCGGCGGTGTCGCCATAACCCCCGAGAGGCGACGTAATCACGAGTTGTCGGGGGTGGGCGGAAGACATCTCATTGGGCGGGGTCTCCACACGAAAGGCATCAGCCGACTCTCAATCATCCAAAGTAATCAGTCTCGTCGCGCCTCGATAAGTGGCATTCGAATGGCAAAGGCCCACCCACCCGAGACGGTGTCCGGAGCGGGGACCAGGGGAATATGATCACATTTCTCGTCAAGCGGCTTGCCCAGATGTTTCTGACGATTTTCCTGTTCTTTACGATCATCTTCTTTTTCATACAAGCACAGCCCGGCAGCATCGCTAATGAGGCCCTCACGAATCCCAATTTCACCCCGGAGGTGCGAGAGCAGATCATACGCACCTTTGGTCTGGACAAGCCGGTGTGGCAACAGTACCTGATATTCGTCAAGAACTATTTCACGGGCAATATGGGAGTGTCGTTTTCGCTCTACCCCCGCACCGTCACGGACATTATCGCCGAGCGGCTGCCTCGAACGATCATGTTATTCGTGACGGCCGCGGTCATCTCGTTCTATCTGGGATTTGCCGCGGGGAAGATGATCGCCTGGAGGCGGGGCAGCCTCACCGAATACGCGGCGACATTGGGCGGAGTCACGCTCTTTACCGTGTTCACGCCCTGGTTTGCTCTCATGATGATCTGGTTCTTCGCCTTCAAGGCGGGCTGGTTCCCCGTGGGAAAGTTCCTCGATCCGATTCTGTGGAGCGGGTCAGACGTGGACGCCAATCATGTCTTCACGCGAATGCTGGTGACCGCGGCCGCCGCCACTGGGGCGATTCTCATCGCCTGGTACCTTGCGCCGAAGTCGGGCCTCACGTGGAGCCGCTGGATAGCTCCGGGGACGGCGCTGGCGTCGGCGGTCGTGATAGTCGCGGCGTGGGGCCAGTCTGGGCTGGACGTTTTCGCCCTGGATATTCTGTGGCATATGGCGCTGCCGGTCTTGACTCTTGCGCTGATCTCGTTCGCGGCAACGATGCTGCTCACCCGCAACAGCATGCTGGAGACCATGCGGGAGGACTACGTATTCGCCGCCAGGGCCAAGGGGTTGCCGGAAAAGGTGGTGCGAGACAGGCACGTCGCCCGCAACGCGTTGCTGCCCATTCTGACCAGCTTCGTGTTTACGATCGCCTTCGCCGTCGACGGCGGCGTGATAATCGAAAGCATCTTCTCCTGGCCCGGCATGGGACAAACGCTGGTTAGCGCCGCGATAAGTGAAGACCTGCCGCTCGCCGTAGGCGCCCTTGTCTTCACCGGCGTATTCGTGCTGGTGGCGCACCTGATCTCCGATCTCCTGAACATGTATCTGGACCCAAGGCTGAGGCCCCAATGATCGCGGAACGGACCGTCAGTCCCGACTCCCGTGCTTCCTTGTGGCGAGTCCGCGTCGGCATGCTGAGTGACAGCTTTCGGACGAATTGGAGCCTGTTTACCCGGACAAAAATAGGCCTGGTCGGCCTTTCGATCATCGGTTTCTACATGCTCATGGCGCTGGCCTACCCAGTATTGACGCGTACGGTCTGGGAGCCCCGAGTTTACGACCCCGTAATTGGGTTCGCCTACGAGGAGACGAGGCAGCCTGCTCCGCCCAGTGTGAGGCATCTGTTGGGCACCGACGCCCTGGGTCGAGACGTGCTCAGCCAGCTCATGTTCAGCGTCCGATCGGAGTTCATGCTGGGAGTGGTCGCCGCCCTCGTGACCGTGGTCATCGCTACAACGGTCGGCGCGGTGTCGGCGTACTACGGAGGAATCGTGGACG
>JADFQF010000029.1 GCA_022561955.1 Chloroflexota bacterium
AACCTCCGTCATCGTCGGCTCGAGCAGGCCCGAGCAGGTAGCAAAGAACTCGGAGGCCGCGGGGATTTCACTGCCCGACGAGGTTGTCGAGCAGCTGGAGCAGCTCTAGCGCTTCCGTCGCATGCCGTCGTCCTACCCTCGGAGAGGAATTGCGGTCTCGCACGACGGACTTTAGGCGACTTCGACCTATGTTGGAAACGTAATATTATTGTGGAATGAACGCCCTGAAGTTTACTGGAGGACCTCATGGAAGGCTTCGCATTAACCCTGATCGGCGGCGCGATCTTTATTCATTCGCTGCGCCTCCTGGGCATCTGCACTGAGGACCGCGCAACCGGCGCGCTGATGGCGGCTCTGGCGGCGGGGCTCCTGCTAACGCTCACGTTCGAGCCGCAGCTTCTCGGAACGCAGGGAACAAATCCCATTCAGCAGCTGGCCGAAGTCACCGTCATGAAGTCCCTCATAGTCATGTGGGCCGTCTACGCGGCAGCGGTTGCGGCGCAAGTCGTCTGGGATCTCGATGAGCGGGCCATCGGCTTCTACGGTGTAGGGTTGGTGGCCGCCGGCGGAGCCGCGTTCATCTATTACGTCGCTATCATGTTTGGCGTTTATACATCGGTCATGTTGGAGTTCACCATCGTGTCTGCGGCGCTGGTGCTGGTCGCGGCGCTTATCATAGCGTTGATGGCCGTACCCGTAAATGCCATGAGGGGCGCCACGGGATGGGCGATGCTGTCTCTTTCGATAATCGTTGCCGCCATCGGGCTGGCTATGTACACGACGATCATTGCCTTCAGCTGATTCCCTCGCTTTACCCTGTTTGGAAAGACACTCAACAGACGATGTTATATAGAAGAGGCCCGTCGAACCACTTGCCAAAGGTGACTTCCGCACGCGCAATGCGACAGGCCGGCTCGTTGTTGGGAGACTGTCATGATAACCGGTGAAGTAAGAGCCAGTGACCTTCTGGAAGAGGCTGAGCGAGAGTTTGAGAAGTTCTACTGGGAAGGGACCTTCGCCGATTACCTCGACCTGATGATCGAGAATCCCACCAATTCCCGACTGGCCCATAGACGGGTCTACGACGCGATAATGAACGAGGGTGTGCTAGAGAAGCCCTCAAATGGCTCGCCGACTTACAGGCTTTTTGAAACCCAGCTCTTCGGTCGCGACGACACGATTGAGCGGATCGTCGAATATTTTGCATCGGCGGGGCGTCGTCTCGAGACCCGAAAACGCATACTCCTCCTGCTGGGACCCCCTGCAAGCGGCAAGTCGACGATCGTGGCTCTCCTGAAATACGCCCTCGAACGGTTCACTCGCACCGACGGCGGAGCGGTTTACGGCATCAAGGGCTGTCCAATGCAGGAAGAGCCTCTGCACCTCATTCCTCATTCGATGCGGAAAAAGCTCCAGGACGAGCACGGGCTGTACATAGAGGGCGATCTCTGCCCTCGGTGCAGGTTCGTGGTCCGGACGCAATACGGCGGCAAGATCTCCCAGGTGCCCGTGAGCAGGGTCGTCTTTTCAGAGCAAGAGGCCGTCGGCATTGGGCATTACGTAGCGACCTCCAGTCCCACCGACGCCTCGCTGCTGGTCGGGAGCGTGGACACGGGACAGCTTCAGGGCGACCGGCTGGAAGTGGCCGGCAAGGCCTTTCGGCTGGACGGAGAGCTAAACGTCGCCAACCGGGGCCTCATGGAGTTTGGCGATATGTTCAAAGCGGACAGCCATCTGCTGACGACGCTTCTGGGGCTCGCCCAGGAGCAGCTCATCAAGATGGACCGATTCGGCTCCGTTTACGCGGACGAAGTGCTGATAGCCCACTCCAACGAGGGAGACTTTAAGGCGTTCATGGGCGACGAGTCCACGGAGGCCCTTCGCGACCGTATCGTTCGCATATACGTGCCCTACAATCTCCGGGTCAGCGAGGAGGTCAAGATATACCAGAACATGCTCACATCGGGCGGCATGGAAACGATACATATACCGCCCTTGACACTCCCAGCCATCAGCACCTTCGCAGTCCTGTCGCGGATGGAGCCTCCGAGCAAACAGGGCGTGAGCCTCATCGACAAGCTCCGGGCCTACGACGGGCTGAAGGTCGACAACTTCTCGCATGCAGAGGTTGAGATGGAGAAGAAGCGCCACCCCAACGAAGGCATGCATGGTATCTCTCCCCGTTCCGTGATGAACCGTCTGAGCGCGAGGTCATCGCTACAGGACATCTGCTGCCTATCCGCCCTCGACGCCATAGATAGCCTCTGGCAGGGTCGCGGCGAGAGTGTAGGCCTGAGCGAAGACGAGACGACCCGCTATCTCGAATTCATCACCATGGCCGTCAACGAGTACGGCCGGCAGGCCATCGAAGCGGTTCAGAAGGCCATCGATGAGAATTTCGAGAGCGCCGCGGAGTCGATGCTGATCGACTACCTTTCGGACGTCGCCGCGTGGCAGGAAAACGATTCGACGGAAGGCGCAAGCGGAGAGCTAGAGCGCAGGCTCAAGGAGATGGAGCGACACGCGGGCATCAACGAAAAGGGCCGAAAGAAGTTTCGACTGGAAGTCTCGAGACTATTCCCGGACTATGGGAACCGAGGAATCGCATACGACTACACGGCGGAGCACCGTTTGCGCGCCGCCATCGAGAAGCGCCTCTTACCCGACAAGAAGGCGCTCAAGTCTGTCCTCGAGCCGCCCAAGGCGTTGGAAAAGCAGGAGGAGTGGCGCCGCCAACGCCGTGGGATATACGACCGTCTTATCGCCCAGTACGGCTACTGTTCGGAGTGCGCCGAGGACACGGTCGAGTACGTGATTCGCACCCTTCGAGGCAAGGGAGACTGGCGGGACGCCTTCAAATTTGTAGGCAACGACATACAGTGGCATTGGGACCTGAATTCCAAGGGCCTATCCAGCAAACTGACGGCGGTTGAGTAGCAATCGCAGGCGCAGGAGAAGGTTTGCTCGCGGACGCCGGGCCCTTCCTCCTTCGAGGCTGCCCTGGCTGGCCGTTGCCGCAATAATCGTTATCATCGTTCTCGTCGCGGTCTCTCGGACGCTGCTTTGAGAAAGCCCATGAACGATGAGGTAGGTCTTTATGCGGCAGAGCGAAGGCACCATAATAAACTCGTTCGAACGCACTCAAATTTAGGAAACATCTTTGCACAAAGTCTAGCTAAGGGGACCGTCATTCCGGCTCTCGCCTGAATTCAGCTAGACGGTCTCCTCATACAGCTCCCGCCAACGCGAATTATCTTTCTCAATCATCCGAAGCTTCCAGGCTCGCTTCCATCCCTTGATCGCCTTCTCGCGGGTGATTGGGGTGACTTCACCATCATTCTGGGTTACGGCTTTCGCCGGAATGACGGGGTCTTCGGAGAATACGCCGCTCAGCCCGTGAAGAGCTCCGTATCGGGATTCCAGTCGGTCCACGCGAACCAGAAAGATAGATGTGACAGCGCGCGCTCCATGGTCTCACCCTTGAGCTCGCCGTCGATCGCCCTCCCCGTGAAGGCCATCCACCTGGACCCCGTCTCGTCGTCGATCAGGATTGTCGCGATACCGGCGGGCGCGCCGTCGACCCGAAGAGTCAGGGGCGTGCCCTTTACGTTGCGGTCGTAGACCAGGGCCGTCCCGGTGGCGTCGTCGAAGAAGATGGCGACGTGCTCTCCGGCGAAGCTGTCGTTCACGACGACCCGGCCGGCCAGCTCCTTTAACGGGTAGGCCTTCGTCCTGCCATCGAAGTCGACGCCTACGACGAGGTCCTTCGTCTTCAGCCTGTCGTCGCCGTTGCTCTCGCCAATAACTCCGGCCCGGCCATCGCGGTAGTATGAGGAATAGGTATCGGCCTGATAGCGGCCATTCTTATTCAGCACCCTGGTATCGGGGTGAAGCTCGCGCCACGCCGCCCACGTCGTCTGCGTAACCGGAATCACCTCCAGCTCGGTGCCCGCGAGTGGACCCTTTACGCCCTTGCGCAGGAACTGACTCCAGAGAGTATCCGTCTGATGGTCGTACATGACCAGGGCGTTCATGATGAGCTTGCCCGAGACGCCAAAGGTGTGCACTTCGTCGTTTATCCGTCGGCCATACACGATGGCGGAGAAGCAGAGAGGTCACCAGGTCACGGCGATGGGCTCGCCTCCGACGACGTCGTTAACGATTTCGTGCCTGCTTAGCATGGGTATTGAATATGCACGATTATCGCCGTTTATGGAAACCCCCATCACCTGCTCGTCGGGGTCCATCCAGATATCCGCGGTGTTGGCATCCACGAATTCGGGGTCAAGAATAGCCGGTATGCCGTCATAGCCGAGAAGGGTGATGATCTCATATTCTTGCCCGGTCGATGTGCCCGGAGCTGCGGCCCCGTCGCCCGGCAGCGTGATCGTCTCGGAGTTGCTGAACGTCCTGGCGATGAGCTGCCTGAAGCTAGGCACAAAGATCGTCACCAACATGAGGCCTACGGCCAGGAATATGGCCACCTTGGCAAAGTTTCCCATTCGCGCCACACCTGATAGCAGAATGTCGTCTGATTAACAAATTAGATGTCGGTAACAGCGGACGGATGCGGAAATCCAGTGACGGCCAGTAGGAGCACCGGTTCCTTGAGGCGCGCTAGGAGAGAACTCGCTCCGAACGGCCCCAGCGAGCGGCATGCAGCTCGACGAGCTCCGCAAATGCCTCGACGTACGATGGGTCGCGGATGGAGTCGGTGGTCATGATATATGCGTCTTCACGATTGTCGGTGTAGTAGGCCTTCCTGAGACCCTTTGTAGTGAAGCCGTACTTCTCGTACAGGTTTTGGGCGAGCTGGTTTGATACCCTGACCTCCAGCGTCAATACGTCGGCGCCTCGCTCCATGGCGTGCTCGGCGGCGCCAATCAGGAGCAGCTCGCCTATTCCGAAGCCCCTCAGCTCGGACCGGACGCCGACCGAGACGATGTGGGCCTCGTCCGTCAGGTACCAGGTGCCGATGAATCCGACAATGTAATTCTGCCCGGGCTCCCAGGAGGACCTTCGCTTGGACCAGAGAGCTCTAGCGCCCTCCAGAAACCTGCCGACCGAGATAGGCGCGTCCTCGTGAAGACGTTGGGTCGGGGCTGATGGTCCTGGTTCCGGGTCTGCGAGGCGCAACGCTACGACGTAATTCGCAATTCGATGCTTCAGCTCTCTCTGGAACGAGGTGGGGGGGAAGAGTGTGGGAAAGGCGTCGCGCTCTATCTCCGTAGCCTGAGGAACGTCCTGGCTCTTCAGGGGACGAAGAGAATAAGGCATGAGCCCAACGTCGGTCTGATTTTCTACAGCGCTCATTGATGTACCCCGAAACATTGACATATTAGCATAGGCCATCGCGCCGGGACCGTGTGCCTTCTCGAATCTCTACCGCATGGAACGTAATCTAACGTTTTGACGTCCGTAATACATAGGTGTGTAGAGGAGTGTTATCCTAACTCATAGGCGGGCTCTGCCGTTATATGTTGATAATGGACGGATGCTTCAACATCTGTGGCCGGAGCCGTAGCGCAAGGAACTCGTAATGCTGGCCAAAATAGGGCCCCAAAATGAAGTCTCAGACCTCGTAAGGAAGGCGCAGGAGGGCGATCAGTCGTCCTTTGCCCTGCTATACGAGAGGTTTTTTGATCAGATATTTCGGTACGTCTCCTTCAAGACGGGGAGTCCCACCGAGGCCGAAGACATAACCGGCGATGTCTTCGTTCGGATGATCGAGTCCATTCATCGTTTCAAATGGCAGGGCCATCCGTTCTCGTCATGGCTATTCAGGATCGCCCACAACCTCATCGTGGACTACTTCCGGAAGAAGGGCAAAAAGGCCCTGGTCCCCCTCGAAGGTTCCGCCGACAATCTCCGGTCCGCGCATGTAGACGTTGACAGGCGGATTGACCTCGAGATCGCGATGGACGAGATACGCCGGGCGATGGAGGGTCTCACGGACCTGCAGCGGGAGGTCATCTCCATGAGGTTCGCCGGAGGCCTGTCCGTGGCGGAGACCGCCAGGGCCATCGGCAAGAAGGACAACGCGATCAAGGCGCTGCAGCATGCCGGACTAAAGAAGCTTCGCATGACCCTGGCCGCGGAGAACTCGCTGCCGGTATTGCTGCACCAGCTCGAGGGCTAAACTTCGCCGGCCGCAGTAATTCACAATCGCCGTTTTCGATTTCAGGTGTCAACGAAGGGCAATAGATGAAGGTAACGTTTGAAGACGCCTTGAACGATTGTCTCGACCGAATGGCCGAGGGCGAAGATATCAGCAGGTGCGTCGCCGGATATCCCGAGGACGCCGACGAGCTCGTCCGGCTGCTCGAAGCTGCTCGCTCGACGATGCAGGCCAACTCCTCCCTCACCTTCTCACCCGCGGCAAAGGCGAGAGGCCTCGCAAAGCTAAACAGGGCGCTTTCCCGCCAGAGGCCCAGCTCTCGTTGGCGGCTGCCAAGGATCCATTTTCGCTCGGTGCCGAGGCCGGTCCTGCTTGGCATTTTTGCCATCGTAATCACATTTGGCGCTGTAGGAAGCACGACGGCTGCATCATCCGACAGCGTTCCGGGCGATCCCCTCTACTGGCTCAAGTCGCTCAAGGAAAAGGCGCTTCTGGGGATGCCCAGGTCGGAGATGGGCCGGGCTGAGGCCCACGCATCGCTGGCCTCCGAGCGCGGCGAAGAGGTCCGACGGCTCATCGCCAGAGGAAAGATTCACGAGGCCGAAGACACGATGCTCAGGCTAAATGAGCATCTTAACGCGTCCGCTGGATATGTCGGTGTGTTGATATTCGGCGATCCTCTGGAGATGCCGGCGGTAAGGCTGTCCGGTCGACCGTCCCTGACGGCATCCACGCTGAAGAGCTCTCTCGAACAAGACGGTACGTTAATGCGCGTCGAGATGCTTCGCCTATTGCATGACGCTCCCGGGCCGCAGCAGCGCAGAATCAGGCTCATGTTTCGCCAGTCCGATCTTGGCTACCGTGTCCTGCTGGACGCATTGGACGGAGGCAGCGTGAGCATCAGCCCCTTTGTGCAGGCGGTCCCTCCAGGGCGTTACGTACGTTAGCCCACGTCAATCGCATTGCCGCCATACGTCGGCGGTCCCCTTTGTCGCAGACTGGGCAGAATTTCAGATTAACCCCTGGTTCAACGTGTTTACGCTATGAGTTAATGCGTTTGGCAATGCATGAAAAACAGATTCAGAAATCCACGTCCATATACTTGCCACAATGCCTATGAACAGTGGTAGAATGTGCAATTGTGGAGCGTGGGTAGTCTTGTGATGACGCTCCTATAACCCAGGAGGGATCGCATTCGGAGGTCGGCTAACTGAAAATATGTGGATAATCCTTCGCATAGTAGGAATGGCCTTTAAATGTAAATGGCGCATGGCCGGGGCATATGCGTCGATGATAGGGGCCACGACGGCATACCTGTTCTTACCGAAATACTTCGGTGAGGCGATCGATAATATAAAGGAAATGCTCGACGGAGGAGTAGTTTCTTACTCCTCGATAATCACAATCGCCGTCATAATTTTGGGACTGAGCATCATCCGAGGAACGCTATCCTTCTTCCAGACCTACCTCGGCGAGGCCGTGTCGCAGTTTGTTTCCTACGATCTCCGCAACCACTTCTACGACCACGTACAGCGCCTGAGCTTCGGTTTCCACGACCGCAACCACACGGGTAGCCTCATGTCCAGAGCCATCACGGACGTGGAGAACATACGCATGTTCGTGAATATGGGCGTTGTCAGGACGCCCTACTTCGCCCTCCTGTTTATCATCGTCGCGATCATTCTCTTGCGTATGGACTGGAGACTCGGTCTCGTGGGCATCAGCTTCATGCCCTTCGTGGCCATTCAATCGGGCTTCGCAAGGCTCCGCATGAGGCGCGCGTGGCTGCAGATTCAGGACATGATGGCGGAGCTGAACACGGTCCTGCAAGAGAACCTTACGGGGATGAGGGTCGTCAAGGCCTTCGCCTCGGAAGAGTTCGAGCAGAAGAAATACAACGATAAGAGCAGGGACGTGTCCTCGGCGGTCATTGTGGCCGAGCGCCTGCGGGTTTCGAACTCGTCGTTCACGCTGTTCTCGTTCCAGATCGCCCTGGCCCTGATCCTGTGGTTCGGGGGCTCTCGGGTCATAGGCGGCGATATGACGATCGGGGAGCTTGCGGCGTTCATCTTTTATATGCAGATTCTCGCCATGCCGGTGCGCATGAGCGGCATGATCGTGAATTCGTACGCCAGGGCCGCCTCGGCCGGCCAGAGGCTATTCGAGATCCTCGACACGAAGTCGGATGTCGAGGAGCCGGAAGACGCCATTGAGATGCCACGGGCCAAGGGCTACGTTAAATTCGAAAACGTGACCTTCAGCTACGACGAGGGCAAGCCTGTTCTCAAGAACATCAATCTGGAGGTAGGGCCGGGTAAGATTGTGGCCCTTCTCGGCGCGCCAGGGAGCGGCAAGAGCTCACTCGTGAACCTGCTGCCGCGCTTCTACGACGTAGACTCAGGCCGGGTAACGATCGACGGTATCGACGTTCGCGACGTCGAGCTCGAGTCGCTGAGGCGGAACATCGGCATGGTCCAGCAGGACGTGTTCCTGTTCACGACAACGCTTCGTGAGAATATCGCCTACGGCGACGAACACGCGCCGCTGGAGAAAGTCCACGACGCCGCCAAAGTGGCGCAGCTCTACGACCACATCGAGTCCCTGGAAGAGGGCTTTGAGACGTTAGTAGGCGAGCGCGGCTCCACGTTGTCCGGCGGTCAGCGTCAGCGGATGTCTATTGCCCGGGCGGTCCTGCTGGACCCTCCCATACTCATTTTGGACGACTCGACGTCTAGTGTTGACGCCAGCACCGAGGAGCAAATCCGCCAGGCGATGGAGACGGTGATGCAGGGCCGGACCACCTTCATAATTGCCCATAGACTGAGCACCGTCCACCGCGCGGACCATATCGTGGTACTGGACAAGGGCGAGATAGTCGAGGAGGGCACTCATCAGGAGCTGCTGGCCCTGGGACGAAAGTACCGGGAGATCTACGAGCTTCAGCTGAGGCCTCAAGAAGAAGTCATGCGAGACATAGACGTGCAAGACCCTGTAATAGCCGATGAGAGGGCGTCCAGATGATGCACGGCAACGCCTTCCACGGCGCAAGCAGGGGTTTCACCGATGAGAAGACCTTTGGCCGGGTATACGACAGGCGCGTAATCCTGCGTCTGCTGCCTTATGTGCTGCCCTACAAACGATTGGCGGCCCTGGCCATCTTCGCCATGCTCATCTACACGGCCAGCCAGGTTTCAGTTCCGATCTTGATAAAGCTGGGCATAGACAATTTCATCTTGAAGGGTGATTTCAGCGGCCTGACGGTCGTGTTTGGCGCGTTCATTGCCATCGCCTTCATCAACTGGGCCGCGAATTACACGCAGCAATATTCCATGGAGAAGT
>JADFQF010000030.1 GCA_022561955.1 Chloroflexota bacterium
CTTCCCGGCATAAAGGTCTGCTGCACAAACGGCAAGGTTCCCAGCGACGACGCTGACCCCTTCGTGCCGAGAACAACTCGTCACGCCGACGACGTGTCCGCCAGCTTGCTCCGTTGCCAGCATGGCCTGGAGTCGTCGTGCCAACGATTGCACTTGACGAAGTGTTTCCGAGGCGATTGCCGGTGGACGGCTGACGCTGGTCGTCGGGTTTGAGTGAGCCGTTGTACTCATGCTTGGTATCCTTCGAAACTCGAATTGAGTATCTCGCGATGATATGGTAGTTGTTGCTCTAACTCAGTGAAAGGCGATGCGAGCGAGTGCGAGGCAGCGACGCGAGTACCGGCACTTCGAGGCTTGCTTCAACGTCCGTTGTCGTCCCCAAGGATTCGTCGAGCAGCTCAGAGACGTAGGCCAGAGCAAGGGCGCCCACGCCCAGCGGCACTCGGAAGAGAAAAATCGATCGCCAGCCAAAGGCGTCGACTAGGACGCCGCCGCCAAGCGACCCCACGATCATGCCCAGCGTGCCCAGTCCCGCCATCAGCCCCAGGGCTCGGCCACGTTGCTCGGGCGGAAACAGGCTCGTCACCAGGGCCGGAGCCGAGGCCAGTATCAGGCCGTTTCCCACTGCCTGTAGCACTCGCAGGCCTATCATCCACGACATATATGGAGCGAGACCTATCAAAAAGACGGCTACCGTATAAGTCGCCAGACCGATGAGATAGAAGCGCTTGAGACCGTAAAGATCGGCCGCGCCGCCCAGGCCCAGCTGGAGCGAAGTCGTGCTGCCGACGTAGAATATGATTACCCACTGGACGGTCTGGGCGTCTGTTCCGAAGCTGCTGGTAATGTTGGGAAGGGCGACGTTAACGGTTATATCCAGCGTGCCCAGAAACATGCCCGCGGAGGCGGCAATCAGCCCGATCCACCTGCCCCTGACCGTTACTTCTCCGCTATCTCTCATCGACGCCATAACGTTTTACTTAATGCGTGGGTAAATTCAAGGCCTAAGAGTCCATATCATAACAGTCGGATATTGATTTTGAGCATCTGAATAAGTATGGCGCCCGCGGGTCGAGACCATATAGCCGCTCTTCTCGAAAGCATCAGAAAGGCTTCAAAGGCAAATGGGTTCTAAGGGACTATCCAGGTATCCTCTCCCGGCGCTGACGGTTGGAGTCATGGGCTCGGCCGGCGGAGACCTCAAGCAAGAGGTGAGGGACAAGGTCAAGGAGCTGGGCAGAGAGATCGCTCGGCGCGGCTACGTCCTCATAACCGGCGCGGCTCCCGGCCTTCCCCACGACGCCGTTCTGGGCGCCAAATCGGTGGGGGGCATGGTGGTTGGAATATCGCCCGCCCTCACGCTCGAAGAGCACGTAAACAAGTATCATTCGCCAACGAGAGGGTACGACACGATCATCTACACGGGCAGCGGCCTGATGGGACGCGAGATCGAGAACATCAGAAGCTGCGACGTGGTCATCTTCGCCGGCGGCCGCTCGGGCAGCCTGGGTGAGTTCGCCATCGCCTACGACGAGGGCAAGGTCATCGGCGCGCTACAGGGCACTGGAGGCATCGCCGACAGGCTCGATGAGATCGTCGACATAATCCGCAAGAAGACCGAGGCCTATATATGCCACCACTCCGACCCTGAGTCCCTGCTGGACGACCTGGAGTCCGTCTACCGGGAGCGCATTCTACCCGATTACCTGAAGACGATCGACGGCCACAACCCCGACGGCGAGCTGGACCTGTAGGCTTTCGCCGCCCGGTCTCTGCCTCACATCAAGCCGAATAAGCCTCCGGACCCCACAAACACGTATCCGCTCCACACATTTGCCTTTTCCAAATTCTTTAGAACAAATGTGTTTACAAATCCATTCATCGGTGTTAGAATGCGGGCCATTCGATATATCGTTTTACCCTGCGCACCGCATTCATCGCGTGGAGCTAAATCCCAAGCCCGTGGAACGAACGGCAGCCGTGTTCATTCGACGACGCCGCCACGAACGGGAATCTGCCATTGAACGACGCTGAAATTGATGATAGAAATAGGAGCTGAGGAGTGACATGAGCAACGAGAAGATCAAGGCATTGGAAGTCGCCATAGGCCAGATTGACAAGCACTTCGGCACGGGCACCATCATGCGCCTGGGAGACAAAATTCAGGGCGTCCAGATGGACGTCATCCATACGGGTTCCATCGCACTCGACATGGCCCTGGGAATCGGCGGCATTCCCAGAGGGCGAGTAATCGAGGTATTCGGCGCCGAGGCCTCGGGCAAGTCCACTTTGGCCTACCACATCATGGCCGAGGCGCAACTCACGGGCGGCACGGCCGCGTATATCGACGCCGAGCACGCCCTAGACCCTAGCTATGCGGCCAAATGCGGCATCGACATCGATGAGCTCCTGATCTCGCAGCCCGACACCGCCGAGCAGGGTCTCGAAGTTTGCGAGTATCTCGTCCGTAGCGGGGCCGTCGACGTTGTCGTCGTTGACAGCGTTGCCGCCCTTGTGCCGAAAGCCGAGCTCGAAGGAGACATGGGCGACACCCACATGGGACTTCAGGCACGGTTGATGTCCCAGGCACTACGCAAGCTGACATCGGCCATCAGCCGATCACGTACCTCCGTAATTTTCATCAATCAGCTTCGGGAGAAAATCGGCGTCTTCTTCGGAAACCCAGAAGTCACACCCGGCGGCCGGGCCCTCAAGTTCTACAGCTCCGTACGCATCGACCTGCGCAGGTTGGAGTCCATCAAACAGGGGACCGACGTCCTGGGGAACCGAGTTCGCGCCCGCATCGTCAAGAATAAGGTCGCACCGCCCTTCCGCGTCGCCGAGTTCGACATCATGTTCAACGAAGGCATCAGCAAGAACGGCGAGCTACTGGACATCGGCACCGACGAAGATGTAGTCAAGAAGAGCGGCGCGTTTTACTCCTTTGGAGACATTCGCCTGGGCCAGGGCCGAGAGAACTCCAAAGCGTTTCTCCGGGAAAATCCAGAGATCGCCGCCCAGATCGAGACGCTGGTTAGGGCCAAGCTGGCTCCGCCCCCGCTCATCGACGAGCAAAACGACGAGCTGCCCGACCCGCTCGACGACACGGTGGAGCTGACTGTTGCAGCCACGGAGAAATCCTCGTAGCATGTATATGCTGCGCCAATAAGAGGGCCGCATTTTCAAATTAGCATCGAGGAGCAGTCAAAGGGTCGCCAAGACCTGCCATGAACGACAACGATAGCGATAGTACCAAGCGCGCCACCGCCGCTGCCATTCGTTTCATCTCGTACAGGCCGCGAACCGAAGCAGAGGTCAGGGCGCGCTTGCGTCGTCATTACCCCCCGCAAATCATCGACTCCGTTGTCCAATCACTGGTCGACAGGGCACTCCTCGACGACTCCCGGTTCGCCCAGGGCTGGGCCGACAGCCGCTTCCGACTCAAGCCACGCAGCGCGTCCGCCATCCGTAGAGAGCTGGCGACTAAGGGCATCTCCAGGACCCAGGCCGAAGACGCCGTGCGCGATCTAGACGACTACAACAGCGCGTATCGCGCGGGCTCCAAGCACGCCAGGCTTCTGACCGACCACACTTTCACCACCTTCAAACGCAGGATGTGGGCATACCTTCAGCGGAGAGGGTTTAATTCCACCATCACCAGAAGCACAGTCGATTGCCTCTGGAAGGAAACCCACGCCGCGGATGGGACATAGACCCCGGGACCCGAAGTCGCCGGGCCACTCATGTCTCCCATGAAAGAAACTAGATTCACCACGACGCGCCATTCATTTCAGTTGATGGAAACAGACATCCGAGACTCCAGCCGAGGAAGCTCTCTCACCCAACGAGCATTAGCCGCGCCAAGGCACAGGGCCGTCAGGGCCATATAGCCGTCGCCCAGGAGGTACTTTCATGCCCGAAGGCGGGTCGTTAATCATAATCTTCAGCATCGTCCTCCTAGTTTTCTCCGCATTCTTCTCGAGCTCCGAGGCCGCGTTTCTCTCGTTGCAGAGGACGAGGCTGAGCCACATGGTGAACACGGGCGTCCCGGGGGCAAAGCGGGTCGAGGAGATGATCGACAAGCCGGAACGCCTGCTCTCGACGATTCTCCTCGGCAACAACCTGGTGAATGTGGCGTTCGCCTCGATAATGACGTTCATCTTCGTCTCCCTATTTGAAGGGAGTGAGGGCACCGGCGTGCTGGTTGCCACCGCCGTAGGCACGGGAATCCTGCTGATCGTCGGCGAGATCGTTCCCAAGACCATAGCCGTTCACCATCCGGAGCGAGTCGCTTTCCTCTACGCCCGTCCGCTGAAAGGGGTCGAGTATCTCCTGCTGCCCATCGTCGTCATTTTGGACTGGTCTACCCACCGATTGAACACGTTATTGGGCGGCGGGACCACCCGAGAGTCCATAACCGAGGGGGAGCTGCGAACGCTGATTGACATTGGTGAAGCGGAAGGCACCTTCGAGCCGTCCGAGGCGGAGATGCTGGAGAACGTCTTTAGATTTGGCGACCGGCAGGTCCGTGAGGTCATGACGCCCCGGACGGAGATCGTCTCACTCGGGCGAGGCGCCACTTTGCGGGAGTTTCTCTCCCTCTACTCAGAACACTCTCACACCCGCTTTCCCGTTTACAGGGACGATGAGGACAACGTCATCGGCATCATTTCGTCCAAGGACATACTGAAGGCAATGTCCACTAGAGGCATCGGCCAGGACGACTCGGTGACCGATGTCATTCGAGACGCGCTGTTCGTGCCCGAGACAAAGCTGATCTCCGAGCTCTTCGACGAGATGCGTCACTCCGGCAATCAGATGGCCATCATAGTAGACGAATATGGCGGTCTGTCGGGCCTCGTGACGCTGAAGAGGCTGGTCGAGGAGGTCGTTGGTCCGGTTGGTGAGGAGGGAGAGGCGCCCGAGGACGAGTACGAGACCATCGACGAAAACACGTTCCAGGTCGATGGCGGAATGAGCATCGAAGAGGTCAACGAGGAGCTCGAAATCAGTCTGCCCGATGGTGAATATGAGACCGTCGCCGGCTTCGTTTTGGACGTACTCGGCCATATACCAGCGGAGGGCGAGCAGTTCGAGTATGGTAATCTGAAGCTTGAGATCCTGGAGATGAGCCGGATGAAGATCGAGTCGGTAAAGCTCGTCAAGACGGAAGCTATCGAGAGCGAAACCATAGATGAAACTGATTCTAGCAAGGCACGGAGAGACTAGCCTGAACAAGTCGGGGCGAATTCAAGGCGTCAACCTCGACCCGCTCAACCAGACAGGGCGCAGGCAGGCACACGCCCTCGCCGACGCCCTCAAACGCGAGCTCCCCTTCACGCTGTATACCAGCCCAATACCACGGGCCACGGAGACGGCACAGGTGATCGCCGGAGCGCTGGCACTCACCCCGGAAACATTGGAGGACCTCAAGGAAGCGGATGCGGGAGAGCTCGAAGGCCTGACCGGCGCCCAGATGCGGGAGAGGTTCCCCTCCTTCGCAGACCTATGGACTGCGGACTCCGGTACCGCCCAGATGCCCTCCGGAGAGTCTCTGACCCAGGTCCAGGAGCGGGCATGGCGCAGCGTGGCCCTGATGCAGGAGCGGCACCAGGACCAGGTCGTCGTCGCCGTGACCCACAATTTCGTCGTTCAGACCATCATCTGCAAGGTGCTGCAGGTCCCGATCCATACGTCGCGACGATTCCGGCAGGACCTCGGGTCTATCACGAGGCTGGAACTCGCCGAAGAGCGCAGCGTTCTTGTCTCTCTCAATGAGACCCTTCATCTCCAAGGCATCGACGCTTAGACAGGACGCCGCAAGTGGCGAAGAACCAGGCCGTAGACAGTTTCAACCGTGCGATACGGGACTCCCTGAAGAGCGTCGGCATGACGGGCAAGTCCCTCGTGGTCGCCGTATCGGGAGGCCCCGATTCTCTTGCGCTGCTCTACTCCCTCCACGGCCTGCATACCGAGCTACAGCTGAGACTCCACGGTGCGCATCTGGACCACAGCCTGCGCGGCGAAGCATCCAGGGCGGACGCAAGATATGTCAGAGGCATATTCGAGTCTCTGGAACTCCCATATACATTGGAGACGGCCGATGTCGCGTCATATCAGGCGGAGCACCGCGTCTCGCTGGAGCAGGCCGCGCGGACCGTGCGCTACGATTTTCTGGCCAGAGTCGCCCGTCGCGAAAACGCCGACGCCGTTGCCCTGGGCCATACGGCGGACGATCAGGCCGAGACGGTCCTTATGCACATCATAAGAGGCAGCGGCCTGACCGGTCTCCAGGGGATGGAGACGATGGGCACCCGACGCTACGAAGAGGGAGACATCCGATTATTCAGGCCGATGCTGTCGATTGCTCGGCACGAGACCGTAGAATACTGCCGCATTAGCGGGCTTGAACCGCGTGAGGACGAGTCCAACCTCTCCCACGAGTTCACACGAAACCGCGTGCGGCACGAGCTTTTCCCGTTGCTAGAGCAGTTCAATCCGGCCGTGCGCGACGCCCTGGTCCGTCTGGCGAGCTCAACCCGGCACGATCTCTCCTTCATCGAGAGGGAGGTGGACGCCCGATGGCGTTCCATCGCGACGGTCGGACAGGGCCGCGTATGCCTGAGAATCGACGAGCTTAGAAGGCTGGACCCCGCCATTCAGAGGCATCTGGTCCGACGCGCGGTGGGCAGCGTAAAGGGCGATCTCGAGGACCTGCATCAGGTGCACAGCGAGGACATGCTCCACCTCATCGCCGGACCCGCCGGAAAAGCGCTGGACCTGCCTGGCGGGCTCAGATTCACGGTGGGCTACCATGCCGCGACTATCGTGGAGCGGCAGGACGGCTGCTCGAGTCCTGGAATCGTGGGTGAACAGGCCCTAAAAATGCCCGGCGAGACGCTGTTTGGCGGCTGGCGCATAACGGCAGACTTGATTCAGCGGCAATCTGAGATTCGTGCGGCAAGGCTTCACGCGGCCTCGGACGATTTCAGCGCCGTCCTCAACGGTGATGTGGCCCAAGGCAGGCTTGTCGTGCGCGGCCGCAGAGACGGCGACCGCTTCCAACCACTGGGGATGAAGGGCCACAAGAAGCTGCAAGATTTCATGGTCGACGCAAAGATACCCCGCGAGGGCAGGGAAGGCGTGCCCATCGTGGCTTCCGTAAGCGGAATAGTTTGGGTCGTGGGCCACAGAATCGCGGACTGGGCGCGCGTCCCGGACGACGCCTCGAAGTGCCTGGTGCTGCGGTTCGACAGGGACTAGTGGCCGCCTCCTAAACGCATCGCCGGTTGCCGGAGAGAGGCAGATCTGCTCGGGGACCTCGCCTACATCACGCGGTCGAGACGCGGATTGGCCGTGACACCCGGGGTGCGGCCCCTCTTGGCGATCGGCTTGCCGTCCACCTCGTGAATGTCCGCAGTGAAGTTGTTGGGCGGCTCGCTGGATATGGCGGCGCCTACTCCAAACCCGTTCACGGGAGCTCCCACTTCCACGAACTCCTTGATCTTTTCCGGGGTGAAGCCGCCGCTGACGAATATCTCCACGTGTCGAAAGCCTTCCAGGTCCAGCCGTATCCTGACTTCCTTCACGAGGTCGGCCGATACGCCGCCACGCTCGGACGGGGTGTCCAGGCGGACTCCCCGAAGCTTATCCTTGAGCGCGCGGGCGACGTTCAATGATTCCTCCGCTTCGTCCTTGAACGTGTCGACGAGGGCGACCCGCGGCACGTCCTGGGGCATGTGCTGGTCGAAGGCCTCGACGGCCTTGACCGTATCACCAACGAGCAGAGGCAAGGCGTGGGGCATGTTCCCGGCGGGGGTTATGCCCGCAAGCCTGGCGCCCAGGGTAGTCGAAACGGATACACACCCTCCAACAACCGACGAATAGTCGATTACGGCGACGACGTTGGGGTGAACGTGCCGCGCCGCAAGGGCCACGACCGGTACGCCCTGCGCGGCCTCCACACATTCCCGCGCCCCCATAGCCCAGGCGCTGCAAGACGCCAGGATGCCGCATATCGTCGTTTCGTACAGGCCAAAGGAGCTGTATGGCGCCTTTATGCGAAGCGCCACCTCCTTCTCCTCCATCGTCTCTCCCTCTTCCAGGGCCCACACCTCGCTACCCGTCTCCGGAAGCACCTTGGATAGGAGCGCACGCACCTCTTTCACGCCACAGAACATCCCTCTGCGTTCCGGGAAGTACTCCATCGTGACGACGGGGTTGATGCCTTCGTTCCGAAGGATCGTCAGCGTCCTCTGCAGGTAGATGTCGGCCGTGTCGCCGACGAGGACCGAAGGGCGAATGTCAAACTCAGGATTTACCATTTACTCCCACCAGGACCGATCGATTTATTAAGAGATGAATACAGGGAAGGTGATGTTACGTAGAGGATGCGACAGAGTCCACTATCCGCACCCCCAGGATCTTCTTCATGTGGTCAAGGGCGTACTGGTGCGCTTGAGGGTCAAACGTAGCCACGCAGTCGACGGGCACTTCGACAATATAGTCGCGGTTTCTCGCGTCGGACGCGGTGTGCATAACGCAGATATCGGTACAGACGCCGCAGATAATAATCTTGTCGGGACTGAGCGCCTCGAGCCGCTGCTCCAGGTCTGTCTCGAAAAAGGCGCTGTATCGCTTCTTATGAATTATCTCACCTTCATATTTTGCGAGCTCGGCTATTATCTCAGCCTCGCTGGTCCCCTTGATGCAGTGCTCCGGAAACATCTGGAACTCCAGGTCGTCGGGGTCGTGGTTGTCGCAGATAAATATCACGGACGAGCCTTCCGCCTGCTCGCGCTCGATGAGCCGCTGAATGTTGGGAATGATCTCCCGGGAGCCGTCGCCGCAGTAAAGGTTGTGGCCAGGCTCCATAAAGCCGACCAGCATGTCTACAGCCAGCACCACATTGCTCATGATTCAGATATCCCGTCGATGTTCACTGCGTTTTGACACGCTATATTAACGTGGCCACCGCAGAGCTTGCAAGTGTATCTGCCTCAATATCCGAATGAATAGCTACGACGGCTCTCGTAACGCGGCCAGTTTCCTGGACGCGCGTCCGAGGCCGCCAAATCGCATCCTCAGCAGGCCCTTGATATCCTCGACGACCGTACGGACCACGTTCACTCTGCTGTCCAGATCGTCCGACCACCTCACGGGAAGCTCCCTTATAGGGTAACCATTTTTCTCGGCAATGATCAGGAGCTCGGTATCGAAAAACCATCCGGTATTTTCTACAAGCGGAACGACTTCATCGGCCACGCGGCGTGTCACCGCCTTGAAGCCGCACTGAGCGTCGCGAAAGCCGCACAGGAACGACGCCCTGACTAATAGGCTGTAGGCCCTGGAAAATAGCTCCCGCTTGAAAGGACGCTGCGTCACGACGGCGCCCCTGGCAAGGCGAGAGCCTAT
>JADFQF010000418.1 GCA_022561955.1 Chloroflexota bacterium
CATGCCGACGCACCGGTTCTCTTGGTCGGCGACATAGACCGGGGCGGAATCTTCGCTCAGCTCCATGGCACGTTGCAGCTTCTCGAGGAGGAAGAGCGCCGGCTCGTCGCCGGCCTTGTGATCAACAAGTTTCGCGGCGACATCGAACTGTTGAGGCCGGGACTGGCCCAACTCCAAACACTGACCGACAAGCCCGTGCTGGGGGTGATCCCCTACGTCCATGGCCACGGGCTGCCCGAAGAGGACTCGGTCAGGACGCAAGATATGAGCGGTTATTCAGGCTCCAAACCCGACATCGCCGTTGTCGGCCTGCCGAGGATTTCGAACGCCACGGATTTCGAGCCCTTGATCGCGGACACGCGCGTGAATCTCCGATATGTCCGCGCAGCCGACGAGATGGGCCGGCCGGACCTCATCATCCTTCCCGGCACAAAGAGCACGATCGCCGATCTCGAGTATGTGAAGCGTCAGGGTCTGGCGCGCTGCGTCGAGAGCTTGGCTCAGTCTGGGAAGCCTGTGCTGGGAGTCTGCGGCGGATTCCAGATGCTCGGTCGCGAAATCTCTGATGCAGACGGCGTTGAATCCGAACCCGGGTCTAGAGTTTCGGGACTTGGCCTGCTGCCTTTGACAACTTTCTACCGGCCTTCCAAAGAGGTCGGGGTGGTGCAAGTGCGGGTAAGCGGGCTTCCCTTTGCCACTGGGGTGAGCCTCGAGGGCTATGAGATCCACATGGGGACCTCCGAGCCGACCACGGGGGCCCGGGGAGGTAGCCCGCCTCTTCGCATCGTGAGTCGGTCGGGCGTGCCCGTGGATGGTTTCGATGGCGCGTTGAGCGAGGACGGGTGGGTCCTGGGGACGTATGTTCACGGGCTCTTCCTGAACACCGAGCTCAGGCGGTCCATACTCTCTCGGATAGCGTCGCGAAAGGGTGTTGGGACGGACTTCGCTGCCGACGATTTTTCTCAAAGCGAGGAGTTCGACAAGCTGGCCGATCTGATAAGAAGCAGCCTGGACATGGACGCCATATACGAGATCGCCGGCTTGGGCTAAACCCCTTGTGGCTCTTGGCTAGCCGGCCAGGGTCTTCGTGGGCTTCGGCTTCACAGGCAGCTCCAGTTCCACTTCTCCCACCGTAACGTGGTCGGCATGCGCATAATTCAGGTCTTCGATGTCGTCTTCTGAGGGCTGTTCAAACAGAAGCTCAAGAGATTCCTTGGCGTTCTCGAGGGCTTCTCTAGGGGAATCGCCGCTGGTGTTACAGCTAGGGAAGGAGGGAATATACGCTGCGTACCCGTCTTCGTCTGGAATAAGTATGACAGTGATTTTATGTCTGTCCATTTACAGCACCTCGTTTGCCGCTTCTTCAAATTCCCTTCGGGTTAGACCTGTCTGCTTGAGGATATAGCTGAACTCCTTTGGACCTATTTCCCTGCGGCTCGTAGGAATCGTTGTTGGATAAGTGCCTTCAGGCTTAGAATATCGAGCGTGGTCTCCTCTAGTTCGAAGGTATACCCATCCTAGAAATTCTAACACCCTGATTACTTCTCTTGGCCTATAAAGCTTTGGCATCGTCGAATATAGGATCTACCGTATCGCTGGATTTTAGCGACTAGGCCCTCTCGTTGTAAACGTAATGTGGCGCTCCCCTGTTCAGCTCCCAGCCTTCGAACCAGCGTTGAATGTGGGGCAGCAGCTCCCGGCTGAGGTCGCCCCTTCGTCTCTCCGCCGCACTCAGAGGCCGGGCCAGCGTCTCCTTGAACCTGCCGATGATCTCGGCCTTGTCCAGCATCTGGAAGCGTCCTCCCCTTAGCAACACCTCGCCGTCGACGATGACCGTGTCGACGTCGATGCCTTTGCCCCTGTATATCAGCGCATCCACTATGTTGGTGTCAGGGTCGAGGTAGGGCTCCTCGATTCGGTCGAGCCTGATTAGCACCATGTCGGCTCGCTTGCCGGGCTCGAGCCTGCCGATCTGCTCATCGAAGAACGTGACCTTCGCGCCGTTGACCGTCGTGAGGTCCAG
This sequence comes from Chloroflexota bacterium, assembly GCA_022561955.1. Next base: position 2,024 of record JADFQF010000418.1, read on the forward strand.
AATCTGGTGGGACGTGAGCGTCGGGCCGGCGACTCCGGGAACTCGGTGTATCTTCTGCGCGACCCGCATCTCCTGCAGGATGTCGTTGTCGTCGTTCAGCCCGGCCTCGTCGATGCCGATCGCCACCGTCACGCCCTTCTCCAAGAGCACGTTGAGGGGCGCCACGCCGCTCTTCAGCCGCAGGTTCGAGCTCGGATTGGAGCATATGGCCGTGCCGGTCTCGGCCAGGATATCGATATCGGACTCGGTCAGCCATACGCCGTGAGCGCAGGACACCTCGGGGCCGAGAAAGCCGAGCTCCGCGAGGTGGGCCAACGGCGTCTTGCCCCAGTTTCGCGCGCCGTACATCTTCTGATAGACCGTCT
>JADFQF010000419.1 GCA_022561955.1 Chloroflexota bacterium
ATTTCAAGACTCTTTTTACCGTCGAGATATTGCGGCAGGCCTCTAGGTTATTAATTTCCCCAACGGCGGAGGACATCGTATTGCGTAACTTTCTCAATACGTATATGCGGAATGGAACGTCTTTAGACAGGCTCTCCGCAGAAGCGGAGTCCGAAGATATTCTGTTCACAGAGTCGGACAGGACAAACGGGCAGAAAGTACCCCCTCCGTTCGTGGTGAGCTTGTCGAACCATCCTTTGAGGTAGCCGCATAGCGGTCGTATCGACATATATGTGAAGGAGAAGTCATGCCCCTCGTAGGCGTAATCATGGGCAGCAGCTCCGACGAGGCAGTGGTGCAAGAGACCGTCGACGTGCTGGACCAGATGGGCATCGAAAACGAGGTCATCGTAGCCTCGGCCCACCGGACCCCTGAGAAGGTCATGGCATACGCTCAGGCCGCGCGCGACAACGGCATCGAGGTCATCATAGCGGCGGCGGGCGGCTCGGCCGGTCTGCCCGGCGTCGTTGCCTCCTGGACTACCCTGCCCGTCATAGGCGTTCCCCTGGCCTCCAGCGAGCTCAACGGCATCGATGCCCTCTACGCCATCGCCCAGATGCCGCCGGGAATCCCGGTCGCGTGCGTGGCAGTGGGGTCCTGGGGCGCGCGAAACGCGGCATTCCTCGCCGCGCAGATCCTGGGCATAAAGCACGATTCGATCAGAGCGGCCTACGACGACTACCGCGAGGGGCTGAAGAATCGCTAGAGGCATACCGGCGTCAAGACGAACATCGAATAGATTATCGGAGTAATTAGAGATGACGACAATTACAGAGACCACGCTGCCCAACATGCTACACAAGGGAAAGGTCCGGGATACATACGACCTCGGCGACGGAAAACTGCTCATGGTAGCCACCGACCGCATCTCGGCCTTCGACGTAGTCCTGCCGACGGGCATCCCCGAGAAGGGAGCGGTCCTCTGTCAGATATCGGCATTCTGGTTCGAGCGGACCTCCCACCTGATTCCGAACCACTACATCGCCCTGGCCGCAGATGTCGACGGTCTGGGCATCTCGGAAGAGATCGCCAGAAGGTCGATGGTCGTGCGCAGGGCGGAGCGCATCGACGTCGAGTGCGTCGTGAGGGGTTACATTACCGGCTCGGCGCTTTCGGAGTATCGCCGCAGCGGGACCGTTTCGGGGAAGACCATGCCCTCGGGCATGGTCGAAGGCGACAAGTTCCCAGAGCCGCTGTTCACCCCCACGACCAAGGCAGAGGTAGGCCACGACGAGGCGATAACGGTCGAGCAGATGGAGGAGATGGTCGGAAAGGAGCTGACTCACAGGTTGGCAGAGGTCTCAATAAATATCTACTCCTTCGCACGAGACCTGGCTCAGACCAAGGGAATAATCATCGCGGACACCAAGTTCGAGTTCGGCCATGTCGACGGCCGACTCACGCTCATCGACGAGTTGCTGACGCCGGACTCGAGCAGGTTCTGGGACGCATCGGGCTATGCGCCCGGCAAGTCCCAGCCCAACTATGACAAGCAGTACGTTCGTGACTGGCTCGATGAGCAGGGTTGGGACCACGAGCCCCCGGCGCCCGAGCTTCCCGACGACGTCGTGGAAAGGACTCATCAGCGCTATTTGGAGGCCTTCAAGACGTTGACAGAGAGGACACTGGCCTAGCAGAATGAATTGGTGGGGACGTTAGTAATCGGTCGGTGAGGTTATATGGCATCAGGAACTAATCAGAGGCCAACTCCCACGCAGGTGCGTGCCGCAAGAAGAGCCAGGCGAAGCAGAAGGCGACGCTTCATCAGGTACGGTATATTTGGCGGCGTAGCATCAATATCGTTCCTATTCATCATATCGCTGTTCGCCGGCGGCATCGATTTCAGCGGAAGCGGCGGTGACGGATTCTTCGACAGCGCTCCGGACGGCCCGGGAGCCCGCATAGCGGACGCCGGCAGAGATCATGTCGCGGCCGACCAAGACCACGCCGAGTACACCTCTATGCCCGCGACATCCGGGCCCCATTTCGGCCAGCCTCTTGCGCCGACCCGTTGGGGAGTTCACGAGACGGAATTGAAGCCCGAGGTCTACATTCACAACCTCGAGCACGGTGGTGTGGCGGTTTTTTACAACTGTCCGGAGGGCTGCGATGCTCTCAGAGACCAGCTTACCGAGCTTGTTAACACGGCAGTGAACCGAGGGGCCGAGTTGCTTCTGGCTCCCCACTCCGGGTTCGACGGCACGATCGCGGTGGCAGCGTGGACCTTCCTTGACGTCTTCGACAAATACGACGAGGACCGCATCAGGGAAATCTTCGACAGCCACAATAGCTCTCCCAACGCCCCCGAACCCGGCGTGCGATAAGCTGGAAAATGTACTGGCGGAGGAG
>JADFQF010000031.1 GCA_022561955.1 Chloroflexota bacterium
TCGTTGGAGGACATCAGAGTAGGCGGGCCGACGAGAGTCTCGGCGGAGGTCATGGCCTGGCCCAGGGGCACGATAGGCTTTGCCAACGCGGTCGGCATGCGAGACGTCGAAGTGCTCTCCTTTGGCCTGATGCAGGCGGAGCGACAGGGAAGGCGTTTTCTTCATCGCACCGCCGCATCATTCGTCCGAGCCAGGGCCGGGATCTCGGCGCGTACACTGGTATCGGCCGAGGAGTTGGAGCTCGGCTCATCGGGCGCGGGGCTCATCGTCGTCGGATCGCACGTTCCCAGAACGACCTCTCAGCTCGATGAGCTTATTCGAGTACCCAACGTCGAGGCCATCGAGGTAGACGTGTCCCGGCTCTTGTCGGACGAGCACCATGCCTCCGAGGTGGACCGAGTGGCGGGCAGGGCGGACGCCGGCATGAAGTCCGGCAAAGACGTGGCCATATTCACGACGCGCCGGCTGGTGTCGGGAGACGACGCCGACAGCAATTTGGCCATAGGCAAGAAGATTTCCGGCGGCCTCATAGACATCGTGAGGTCGCTGTCCGAGCGGCCCCGATACTTGCTGTCCAAGGGAGGAAATACGTCGAGTGGCATCGCTACCCATGCCCTCGGCGTCAAGAGGGCGATGGTGCCGGGGCAGATCTTGCCGGGGGTGCCGGTCTGGAAGCTGGGCGCGGAGAGCAGGTGGCCCGGCCTGGCGTTTGTCCTGTTTCCGGGCAACATAGGGGGTTCTGATGCGGTCTCGGAGCTCGTGCTGAAGCTGAGGACCGGCTGATGTTGACATCCACGGCCGTCATGCTTCAGATGGCCCAGAACTACGGCTACGCCGTCGGCGCATTCAACGTGTACAACCTCGAGGGGGTCCGGGCCGTCGTCTTAGCGGCGGAGGCCGAGTTCAGCCCGGCGATTCTTCAGCTGCATCCGGCGGCCATCGAGCACGGAGGCAAGACGTTGGTGGAGATGTGCATGGCGGCCGCTCGGCAGACGTTCGTGCCGATGTCCGTCCACCTGGACCACAGCGCTTCGGACGACGACATCAAGAGCGCACTGGACCTGGGGCTCGTCTCCATCATGGCCGACGGGTCAATGCTGTCCTACGAGGAGAACGTCGCCTTCACGGGCGGAGTGACGGCCCTTGTGCACAGCAGGGACGGCACCGCGGAGGCGGAGCTGGGAAGGCTCACGGGCTCTGAGGACGACCTCACCGTTCCCGAGAACCTGGCCAAATTCACCGATCCGGCCCAGGCCAAGGACTTCGTCAGCCGCACGGGCGTCGACGCGCTGGCCGTCTGCATAGGCAACGTTCATGGTAGTTATCGCGGCAAGCCCGAGCTGGATTTTGAACGCCTGGAGGCCATACGCAAGAACGTCTCGCTTCCCCTGGTCCTGCACGGCGCGTCGGGGCTGCCGGCGGATATGATCTCGCGGTCCATCGAGCTGGGCGTCTGCAAGTTCAACGTAAACACCGAGGTGCGACAGGCCTACGTCGATGCCCTCAGGGGCCGGCTCGACGGTTCTCAGGACCCAGACCTGCTAACGATGATGCGGGCGGCGGTCGCAGCAATGCAGGACGTCGTAGCCTCGAAACTAAGACTATTCGGCTCCAGCGAAAAGGGCTGATTTGTAAGACCGGAGGGACGATATGAGCTCGATTGACGATTCGATTTCGCGGGTCCCGGCGATCGTCGGCGTCTCAGCGAAGCACCTGGAGACCGGAGCGGAGGTCCGTCACAACGCCGACGGCGTGTTCTTCACGGCCAGCACGTTCAAAGTCCCATTGCTGGTCGAGCTGCTCTGTCAGGTGGACCAGGGCAAGATAGACCTCGCCCGACGCGTCGAGCTGACCGACGACCAGCGCACTCCGGGGTCGGGCGTCCTCAAGCAGTTGGGCGCAGGCTTGCAGCCAACGGTGAAAGACCTCGCCATGCTCATGATAATCATCAGCGACAATATGGCCACGGATATCCTGTACAAAATGGTGGGCCGCGATAACCTGAGCGCCAGGCTGCAAACCCTGGGTCTGTCGAAGACGCAAATCCCCATGTCGACCAGGGAGCTGCTATACAGCCTCGTAGGCCTCGACGTCGACAACCCGCTTCACTCTTACGGCATGGCGACCGACAAGCTGTTCCTGAGGCAGTTCGTCATGGACTCCGACGGGTTTTCAGAGGAAAAGTCCGACGTCTCTTCCCCCGACGATATGTGCCGGCTCCTGGAGATGGTCTATCGCGGAGAGGCGCTTTCCGGGCCGTCGCGAGAGGTATTCTTCGACATCATGAAGCGCCAGCAGCTAAACAACGTGCTGCCTCTGAAGCTTCCAGCGAACACCGAGAGCGCGCATAAGACGGGCAGCTACCACGGCGTGCGATGCGACGTCGGAGTGGTCTACGCCCCCAACGGGCCGTACAGCGTGGCGATCATGGCAAAGCAGGTGACGGGAGAAATTTTGGAGACCGACATGGCGTTGGCCGCCGTCTCACGGGCCATCTACGACGAGCTGGTTAGGTGAAGTCACTTTCCCTGATACCTAAGAACTCTTGCAGGGTTCGGAATTCCTCGCTTGAGAGACACTCTCTAAATGACCAAGGGCCTATCCACGCGTTGGGGTGTGGCAGAAAGGCGAAGTATCGCATCTTTTCGCCAATCCGGATGGGACCGTGGATGTTCCCAGTTCTGGGCAATTCAAATTTGTCACGAACTGCGAGCTTGGCGAATCTTCCCAAGCACACTATGACATTTGCGCCTGACAAGGATAGAAGAGGCCGAAGATAACGGTCAGCACATTCTTCTAACGCAGATTTAACGCCAAATTCCCTCGCTGAAGGACAATGCACTACTTCAGAGAGGGCATAGTCTTCGCCAGGGCGCACACTTTCCTTCTCTAACAACTCAGAAGCCCGCTTCTTTACGGCGCTCCAGAAGCCGACCGATCCTCCGTAGGTCTGTTCCTTCTTGAGTGGATATCGCCCGTCCTTAATCCATTGCTTCCCGCCACCGCCAAAGCGGTTGTTGAAGTAGTCGGCCACAGAGTCATCGGGCCAAGAGTACTCCGGGTATTCGTTGACGTTGCCCATAGCGGGGTTGGAACTCAGAAACAGAATTGGGGCCTTCTCCAGACGACCGCTCCATGGTTCGGGCATCAGGTGACCCATCGGAGACTCTGACCCCTGGCTCAGAATTATCTCTGCGCACGGGCCGTCTTTGTGCAGATGCTCCAGGCAAGCCCGCACATTTGGACATCGGAATATCTCATGTAGCAGATCCATCGGATTCCCCTTTAACATGGCCATTCACCCAAGCCCAAATACCTTCATCGCGGTGCCGCCCATGACCCAGTCGCGGTCCTCGTCGCTCTTGAAGGCGGGGTGGTCCCTGACTCCCTCAAGAGCGTTGCGGTAGCCCTCGCGGTTGCTCACCGGCGGGTAGTCGCTTCCCCACATCATGCGCCGCGGGCCGAATGCGTCGTAGGCCATCTCGATCAGCGGAGGCGTGTGGTCGAAGTGAAATGCCGGACGCAGCACTGAGGGGCGCTCGCTGATCTCGCCAAGGCCGCCGACCTTGATGTACGTGTTTGGAAAGCGAGCCAGGTCCAGCGCCTTCTCGTACGCGCTGAAGGGAGGCTGAGCGCCTACGCCGACTCCGGCCAGGTGCTCGATGATAAACGTAAGGCCGGAGAGCTCCGCAACAAGCTCGGCGAACTCGTCCGACGCGAAGCCCTCGACGCCGCCCGAGCAGCTCACGACCAGACCCAGGTCTCGCGCCTTCTTCCACAGGGCGTACGGGTCTGAGCCGGGGGAGCGCTCGGCAGGCCCGATTCTGACACCAACGGCGCCCTCATTGGCCCAACGCTCCAGGGCATCGGGCGCGTCCGGCTGTGACGAGTCCACCGCCGCGACCACGGCGAAGCGTCCGGGGTGCCTGCTTGCCGACTCCAGGAGATAGCTGTTATCGAAGACGCCGCGGTGCTGTATCAACGCGGCCTTTTCCACCCCGTTGGCATCCATCTGAAACAGCAACGACTCTATGGGCTCAAACCAGCTGTTTCCGGCGTGGCAATGGGTGTCTACAACCGTCATGACCGGGCCCCTCTATGAAACGGAATCGTACCAGTCCAGTATCTCGCTGCCGGTCATGAACTGCACCCCTTCGTGGGACCTGATGTAGTCCAGCAGCTTGGCGAAATAGCCTATGCGGTGCGGCACGCCCATGATGTAGGGATGAAGGGCGATGGCCATGAACCGTACCGATTCGGCGCTCTCCTCATACAGCACGTCGAAATGGTCTTTGCCTCGTTCGTACATCTCCGGAGAGCTATGGTGCTGGACGACGTACATCGCGATGTCGTTCAGCTCCTGAGTGTACGGAAGGGATATGAGGCGGCCCGAGCGCACCTTGAGCGGCACCGGCTGGTCGTCCATGACCCAGTCGCAGGTGTACTCGATGCCCTCTTCGGCCAGCAGGTCCGGCGTGTCGAAGGTCCCCGCGAGACCCGGGCCCATCCAGCCACGAGGCGCCTTGCCCGACGCCTCTTTTATCGTCGCGATGGTCTTGCGAATGGTGCCGCGAACGTCGGCCTCCATGGGAAGCGCCTTCTGCTTGAAGCCGTGGCCCATGAGCTCCCAATCGGAGTCCAGCATCGACTTGAATACCTCCGGATAGCTGTTGCAGACGGAGGCGTTCAGGCTGACCGTCGCCCTGATGCCAAGATCGTCGAGAATCTTCTTGATGCGCCAGTAACCCACGCGCATGCCGTACTCGTGCCAGCTGTAGTTAGGTATGTCGGGAATCACCGACACGCCCTGGGGAGTCGGCAGCACCTGCCGGGCCATGGGCTCGTTGATGTCCCACTCCTCGACGTTGACGATCACCCACACGCCGATTCGGGCGTTGGGAAGCTTCAGCGGAGGCCTGTCGAATATCGCGCTGTAGTCTGCTCTTGGATTGCTCATATTTTCGATTCACCGTCCCAGCGTTCACAGGTTGAATTCTCGGTGCGCGGACCGGGCCGCACTGCCGCTCTCGTGGTCTGCCACGGGAAGCGTGCTCGGCCTGTATTCACGTTCGTGAACTTTAGCAGAAATGCATGCGGCGGAACAGTCGGCGGATGGGCTCACCCCCATCCCAGCCTTCCCCCGTGAACGGGGGAAGGGGTATTTTGTCTCACCACCACTTACAGCGCGAAGGGTCTTCTGGGCCGGAACATTGGGTACGCGTACCCAGCCTGACCAGCGGCACGCCGTCAATGCCTCGGATGTTCGCCCCGATGATTTCAGGCCTCGATTAATGCAATATAGGCTGGTGCAAACAAAAAGCACACGTTCGATCACTATGAAATACGAAGTCGGATTCGTATCGAAGTAGCCTACGGAGCGATTCTATGTTAAGGCCAGAATATCGAGATTCCGTCAAGGCCGGAATAATGCGTTTGGCTCCTATTGGCGCCGGCGTCGCGATGCTCGCGGCGATCGCGTGCGGCCCCATAACGGCGCAGGACGCGCAGCAGATACTCCAGACGGGGCGCGAAATTCAACGTCTGCAGCAGACGGAAATCGCCCCCAGGGTCAGCGAGATCGAGGACCTGCAGTTCGAAGAGATCGCCCCCAGGAGACTGCGCCTCGAGGAGATCCACCGGCAGATCCGCGAGGTGGAGATGGAGCAGCTCCTTCCCGTAACAGAGCAGCTTCGCAACCGCGACGGCGTTGATGGCCAGCTCCTCGGGTTAGAAAACGAGTTCCGACTCCAGTTCAAGGAGTTGGAGGAGCTTCAGCGGGAGTTGCAGCGCGAGGCCCGTCAGCTTGAAGAGCAGTTCCGGAAAGACGAGCGCAACCTTCGCGACCATTACGATGACCTGATATCCGCCAAGGAGGACAGGCTCCGAGAGCTCAACGGCGAGTCCCACGATCTTCGGAAGAGCGAAGAGCGGGCGATGGAGTTTCACGACGAGATATTGAAACTGTTCGGCAAGCTTGATCGTCTGGAACCGGATTCCGACGAGGCCAAGGAGCTCCAGGAGAAGATCGAGAAGCTACAGGATAGGGAGCAGCGCTTCTACGCCGAAAACGAAGAAGACAGACGCGACATGGATGAGATGCAATTTGCTCTCGAGGAAGAGAAGCAGGACCTGTTCCACGAGCAAGAGGACGCCATGGGACGGCTTCACGACGAGTTTAGGGACTCGATGGATGATATCGAGGCTAACCGCTTAGAGCTCGAAGACGAGCGATGGGCGCTGCAAGAGCGGGCGCAGGAGCAGAGGGAATCCGTTCGTTCCCAGCGTCAGGAGAATGCCAGCGAGCTGAAGGACGAACTAAGCTCGGTTGTCGACGGCGAGATTCGCCCATTGCAGGCCGAAGCGCTGGCCATCGAGGATGAGCTGCAGAAGCTACTGAGCCAGGAGCGGGGCATCCAGTCCGAGCTTCGCGAGCTGACCGGCGAGATAGCGCCCAAGCAGTTTGAGATGGAGGCGTCACTGCTGGACATTCTGGACAAGGCCCTGTCCGCGGCCTCCGACGGTCAGATTATCTCCGCCGACGACGGAGGCCAGTAGTCTGTAATTCCCGAGATGGGAGCGTCGCCGGCGAAGGGTCGCCGGTCCTCTGGATTATCCGGCCTATTTGGGGCCAAACGTCCTTTGCGGTGTTCCTGGAAACAGCGAGAAGTGGGTATGCGTCGCCAGCCATGCGCCGCCCCGCTTCTCCAGCGTCACGGTAGCCCTCCCGGGGCGAAAGTATGATTCGCCGGACTCGTCGAAGCCCGTGGAGGTCCACGTAGCCACGCCCCAGGCGTGAGCGGCGTCCCCACCGGCGTGTACGCTGTCCAGGTCAACCTTGAAGTCGCGAATGTTCGGCCAGATGCCCTCCCACTGGTTCTTGCGAAGATTATCGAGACCGGAGACGATGTCCATCTTCGTGCCGAACGCGACGACGTCCTCGGCGAATATGTCCATCGTCGAGTCGTAGTCCATGGCCGCGCAGTTTGCGCTCAGTAGAGCGAACCATTTATTCGCGGCCTCCACCGGGTCGTCAGTCGCGATTATTTTTGAACCTTCCGTCATCTTAATTTTCCTTTCGAGATATGGCGGTTGACCTACATCGACGGGGCCGCCGGTCATCACGACGGTACGTGCTCGCCCTCCAGGGACCTTGCGACGGCGATGGTCGCCGCATCGAGCTCGCCTTCGGTCAGCTCATAGCGCGAGGCAAACTCGTCCAGCACCGCATGCTTTACAGCCTCGAAGTCGCCCACGCCAAGCTCGTCCTCGACGCTGCCCGTCGCCTCGGGGTCCCAGTCCAGCTCCAAGGCGTCATAGACTGGCGTCAAGACGTCTCGTATTCGCCGGCTGCCGGATACGACGAGCACTCCGCCGACGTGCGCCGCCCTCGAAATCGTCCGCTGTCCGACGCCCATTATCTTCTTTACGCCCCGGGCATTCACGCTGTGTTTACCGGGGCAGTACTCTCCCGGGACTTCGCCGACGCGGGCATCGACGCCCAGGCTCTTCAAGGCCGTCGCCATTATCTCGGCGATCTCGTCGAAGCGCTCCCAGACGCGAGCACGCGGGTCCGGGTCGGGAATCGTCCAGGCGAAGGCGATGGTGCCCTCGTGAAACACGGCGGCGCGGCCACCCGCCAGGCGATTCACCGCATGATAGCCTTCGTCCCGCGTCGCCTGCACGGCGGTCCTGTATCCTTGCGCCCGAACGTCCTGAGGCCCGAACGCGACGATAGGTCCGGGCCGGTATAGCCTCAGGGTCTCCGGCTCGAAGCCCGACGACACCCTCTGAAGCAACGCCCTGGACACCGCCGTATCGAGTGCCGGGCTCTCGGGGAACGCCTCCCCTATCAGGCGAATGTTTCTCATTCTATTGGTGTCGATTCAGCCGGGTCGATCGACATGGTTGGGACTCAGTCAAAATACAACCATCACCTCCATAGACAAGCTCAAGCGTAGCATAGACGCCTGCCGGGGCGAAATCATGTCCAACTTGACAGGCCCGACCCGTTAAACTATCCTCGCTGCCGTATTGGCCCACTAAATTGGCATCCGACCATTCTCGAAGGCGCTCCAGGCGCGGTTAAGCCGGAGCTAACGGAGGAATATCATGGCAAACACAGTCAAGGGCGTCGTTGCGGGCTCAAAGGGGGCCGCCGTTTCGTTGGAGACCGTAATCGTCCCGGACCCGGGACCGGATGAGGCGCTGATCAGGATTCAGGCGTGCGGGGTCTGCCACACGGACCTCCACTACCGCCAGGGCGCGATCAACGATGAATTTCCGTTCCTGCTGGGCCATGAGGCGGCGGGCGTCGTGGAGAAGGTCGGGGGCAACGTCTCCAATGTGGCGTCAGGCGACTACGTCATCATAGCGTGGCGGGCGCCCTGCGGCACATGCCGCTCGTGCCTGCGGGGAAGGCCCTGGTACTGCTTCGCCAGCCGAAACGCCCAGCAGTCCATGACCCTGTCCGACGGCACCACGCTCTCCCCTGCACTGGGCATAGGCGCCTTCGCGGAGCTGACCGTGGTCGACGCCGCCCAGGCCGTCAAGGTCAACCCGGCAGCCAGGCCGGAGGCGGCGGGCCTCGTTGGATGCGGCATAATGGCGGGGCTTGGCGCGGCCATCAACACCGGAGGCGTGAGCAGGGGCGATTCCGTGGCCGTGATCGGTTGCGGCGGCGTGGGAAATGCCGCCATCGCGGGCTCCCGGTTGGCGGGAGCTCACACGATTATCGCAGTGGATATCGACGACAGGAAGCTCGAATGGGCCAAGGGCTTCGGCGCAACCCATACGATCAACTCCACCCAGACCGATCCCGTCAAGGCGATACAGGACTTTACCGAAGGCAACGGCGCCAACGTCGTGATAGACGCCATCGGTCTGCCGGAGACATACAAGCAGGCCTTTTACGCGCGAGACCTCGCCGGAACGGTCGTGCTCGTCGGCGTGCCCAGCCCCGACATGAAGATCGAGCTGCCGTTACTGGACGTCTTCGGACGGGGCGGCTCGCTGAAATCGTCGTGGTACGGCGACTGCCTGCCCACAAGGGATTTTCCGATGTATATTGATCTATACTTACAAGGCAAGCTGGACCTGGACGGGTTCGTATCCGAGACGATTGGCCTGGAAGATGTCGAGGAGGCTTTCCACAAGATGGAGCGCGGCGAAGTGCTCAGGTCGGTGGTAGTTTTTTAGACAATATTTTTAACGTGTTTTCTATACGCTAAAGCCTCTCTTGATTGGAGAAGAAATGCAGATCGTTTCAGCGGAAGAAGTAGGGTTCTCATCCAGCCGACTTGGTCGCGTCAACAAGATGGCCCAGGGCTACGTCGACTCAGGAAAGCTGGCTGGCGCAATCACCCTGCTGGCTCGTGGGGGCAAGACGTTTCACCACGAGTCCT
>JADFQF010000420.1 GCA_022561955.1 Chloroflexota bacterium
AGCCTGACGCTGAACCTTGGCGCGTCCAGCGCGGCCTGGGGGCTAAGGCCAAAGTCGATCATGTTCACGAGCACCTGCATCTGTCCCTGGGCCTGCTGCACCGTACCCATGACGCCGTAGCTGAGCCAGAGCTCACCGTTCTTCGTGGCCATGCCTGGTATGAGGGTGTGGAACGGGCGCTTATTGGGCTCCAGGAAGTTGGGGTGCTCGGCGTCCAGCGAGAACGAAGCGCCTCTCGAATGGAGGGCTATCCCCGTGCCGGGCACGACGAGGCCGCAGCCGAAACCCATGTAGACGCTGTTGATGAAGGAGCAGGCGTTGCCCTCTCCGTCGACGCACGTCAGGTAAACGGTGTCGCCCTTTGGCTGCGGCCGGCCAATCGGCACCGGGTCCATGACCCTGTCGGGGCGGATTAGCCTTCTGCGCTCTTCGGCGTAGGCCTTTGAGATCAGGTCCTCGGTCGCGACGCTCATCCTGGCCGGGTCGGTGACATGGTACATGCCGTCGGTCAGTGCCAGCCTCACGCTCTCGATCAGGTGGTGATAGGTATCGGCCGTCTGAAAACCCATGCCCTTGACGTCGTAGCCCTCGACGAGGTTCAGCGCCATGAGCGTGTTTACGCCCTGGCTGTTGGGAGGGCACTGCCAGACCGTCACGCCCCTGTAGTCCGTGCTAATGGGCTCCTCCAGGGTTATGAAATGTGACGCCATGTCTTCTGCGGTCAGCCAACCGCCGCGTTCCCGTACGTAGGCAGCGATGCGCTCCGCGAGCTTACCCTTGTAGAACGCCTCGGCGCCTCCCTCGGCTATCGTCCTCAGGGTCTCGGCGAGCTCGGGCATTTTCATGACTTCGCCGGCCCTGGGTGCGCGCCCGTCTTTCAAGAGCTCGCCACCCGAGGGGAACCTCTCGAGTTTGTGCACGTTGTTGGCCCACTGGCCGCTGATGATCTCCGATACCGGAAAGCCACCCGAGGCGTACTCGATCGCCGGTTCCAGGACCTTGGACAGGGGCATATTCCCGAAGCGGCTGACTATCTCGTCCCAGCCGCTGACCGCGCCGGGCACAGTAACCGAGTAGGCGCTGTCGCTCGAGATCGCGGTCATCCCCTGAGACGTGAGCTCGTCCGCCGACGACGCAGCTCCCGAACGTCCGCTCGCGTTCAGGGCGACTACCTTCTTATCCTTTGCCATCCAGACGAGGGCGAAAACATCGCCGCCGAGGCCCGTCGAGGCTGGCTCCACGACGTTCAGCACGGCGGCGGAGGCAACGGCGGCATCTATCGCGTTGCCACCCTCCATCATCATTCGAAGACCTGCCATCGAGGCGAGGGGTTGGCTGGTGGCGACCATGCCGTTGCGGGCCATCACCGTTGAGCGCCTGGAGTTAAACACCATCTGAGCTATTAGCCTCCCTTACGAGCACTCCCGCCAGGGACGCCTCGGTGAGTGCCGCATCAATATCTACAACGCGAGGCCCCTGACTGCTCAGGCAGACCTCGACCTTCTCATTTCCTTTCAAGCTGAAGGTGCGCTCTCCGTCCAGTGCGATGGTCCCGCGACGAAGCCCCACCGAGACCCTTTCGCCCACACTCAGCTCGGACCACCTCTTGACGTCAACCTGGATTACGATCCCCGGGGCGATGGGAGCCGTCACCGATGGGCCGCCGGGTCCGAGCTCCAGGTGAAGTCCGACTTTTTCGGATATGCCGACCGGCCTGAGCTGGCCGCCAATCGCCGATAGTCCGATGCTCGAAGGCTCCGCCCGCGACAGGAACAGCTCGTGGACGGTGTGGATGTCCCACACGGCCCGCGCACCTACGAAGCGCTCCGTCGAGACCGCCACGTCCACCAGCGCCATATCCCGATACTCGTCGTCAACGTAGACCTCCAGGCGTTTGGTGCGCACGGTCGCCTTTTTGGCGTCCACGAGCCCGAGGGCCACGAGGCCCGCCGCGAGGCCCGCGAGTGTGCCTTCCACCATCGCAGGGAATACATTATTGGTGCCCGTGGAGACCGGCACCAGCGGCACGTCTTCGATGCCCTTGGCCACCACGCGATTGGTGCCGTCTCCGCCCAAGGTGATGATGCATCCGACACCGGCGGCCTCCATCATCTCCGCGGCGGACGTGGAGTCCCGCTCCGCGTTGTATATGATCATGTCCAGGAATTCAACTCGCAGATCGAGCCTGGTGCCGTCCAGCGCGCCGTTGCCCAGTCTTGCCACGTCCGGCATCATGACGATGTCGCGCACTCCGACCGCGTCGAGGCCCGCGAATATGCGTTTGAGGATGTTGACCTTCTCCTGGTTGGGGACGACACGGCCGTGCGCGACGAGCCGTCTGATGTCCTTCCCCGCGGCGGGGTTGGCGATTATACCGACTGAG
>JADFQF010000421.1 GCA_022561955.1 Chloroflexota bacterium
AGGAACAAGATGTCCTCCTTTTTGAGATAGATTTTACGGCCGACTGTCACGTGCTCTTCAGCCGCTCTTCAGGTCCACCAGCATCTCCTTCAGCCTGTCTTCGTCGTCCCTGTTTTCGACCGGTATGGCAAATGACACCGAGTTGGCGTAGCTCCCGTAGGAGGCCCTGATCCTGTCGACGATGTCGTCGTATGTGCCGACGACCGCGAAGGCCTCGATCATCTCGTCCGTAATCTCGCCGCTCATCTCAGACCACTTCCCGTCCACAGACATGCGGTAGAGCCTCTGCGCGGCGTCGTTCCAGCCGTGGGCGTTCATCACGGGAGCGTAGCTTCTGGTCGAGGCGTAAAATGCGATGCGGTTCTTGGTGTCCTGGATGCCGGACTCCAGCTTGTCGTCGCTGGCGCCGGTGACGATAAAGCCGCCGCCGTGGATGTCGATGTCGCTCAAGCTTCGCCCGGCCTTCTTGGCGCCGACCTCGAGATTGGGCAGCACCTGCTCCTTCGTGTAGAGCCCCGTGTTGAACGAGTGCAGCAGCACGCCGTCGCAGACCTCCCCCGCCACCTGAAGCATACGGCTATTGACGGCTGCCAGGTATATCTTGATGTCCGGGTGCTCGATGGGCCCGGGATTGAAGAATGGCGGCATCAGGTTGAATGTGTAGAATTCGCCCTGGAAGTCCAGTTTCGTGCCGTTTTGCCAGCTATCCCATATCGCCCTCAGTGCCAGGATATACTCCCGCATGCGCTTGGCCGGGCTGCCCCAGGGCATATTGAAGCGCCTTATGATGTGGCCGCGCACCTGGCTCCCCAGGCCAAGCTGGAACCTGCCCTTGGAGAGGGCTTGAAGGTCCCACGCTATGTATGCCAGGTCCATCGGATTGCGGGCGAAGGCCAGCGCGATGGAGGTGCGAAGCTGCACCCTCTCGGTGTGCTCGGCGGCCAGGACTATCGGCAGGAAGGCGTTGTGGTTAGTCTCGCTGGAACTAAAGAAATCGTAGCCGAGCTGCTCTGCTCGACTGGACTCTCCCGGCATGTCGGCCAGCGCCGAGTACCGTGCTCCGGTGCCTACTTTCATTGCCAATCCTCCTGATAAATATATTCGAATTTTCAGGCTAAAATTCCCCGACATTCTACCAGAGGGTGTGGCCCTCCGCACCGCCGTTTGCTGTATAATGCCAATCGCATTCTTACGGGCAGAGGTCTTTTCATGACGCAGGAAATCGGACTCTTCGAGGCGCTCTATAGCCAGCGGGCGCTGCGAAAACTCAAGCCCGACGACGTGCCGGACGAGCTGATAAGCAAGCTGATCGAGTCCGCCACCAAAGCGCCCAGTGGCGCCGACCGACAGCCCTGGAGATTCCTCGTCATTCGCGATCCCGAAACGAAGCGGCAGATCGCGGAATACTATCTCCGGGCGTGGGAGCAGGCCTACCCCGGCGGGTCTGTCGGCAACACGATATCGACGGGCGTCTACGCCTCGGCCGACCATCTCGCGCGGAATATGGCCGATGTCCCCGTCCTGATCATGGCCTGCATCGAGCGAAGCGGCCCGGAGGCGACCTTCGGACTCGGCGGATCGATCTTCCCGGCGGTCCAGAACCTGCTGCTGGCGGCCAGGGGCCTCGGTCTCGGCTGCGCCCTGACATCGCTGCACAAACGGTACGACACGGAGATCAAGGCCCTGCTGGGAATCCCCGACAACGTCGAGACCGCCGCACTGTTGCCGGTAGGATATCCGGAGGATGGGACGCGTTACGGGCCGACACGTCGAGCGCCCGTGGCGGAAGTGAGCTATCGCGAGAAGTGGGGACAGGCCTGGTAATCTTTCCATCAAGCTGCGCCCGGAGTCATGCCCGATACCCGGGCTAAGTCCAATTGAGGAGTCGGAATGGCATACGAGTTCATCAGCTACCGTAAGAAGGGCCGCATCGCGTACGTCACGATCGAGCGGCCTGACCGGCTAAACGCCCTTCACCCGCCGGCCAACGCCGAGCTCCTCGACGCCTTCAGCGACTTTCGCGACGACCCGGACGTCTGGATTGCGATCATCACCGGCTCCGGCGATCGTGCATTCAGCGCCGGAAACGACCTCAAGTTCACCGCCGAGCACGGGCGCAGAGACATGGCTGCCGTGAGGGCCCCCTTCGGCGGAATCACGTCCAACTTCACCTGCTGGAAGCCCATCATCGCGGCCGTCAACGGCTTCGCGCTCGGCGGCGGCTTTGAGCTGGCGCTGGCATGCGACATCATCATCGCCGCCGACCACGCCGAGGTGGGGCTGCCGGAGCCTCGCGTCGGCCTCGTGGCTGGAGCCGGCGGCGTGCATCGCCTTCCGAGACACATCCCCTTGAATAGCGCCATGGGAATGATGCGT
>JADFQF010000422.1 GCA_022561955.1 Chloroflexota bacterium
ACCGGCTCGGCGAGGCAGCGCTTGATTACGCCCGCCACCGTGTTCCAGAGCCTTGAGAGGTCGAACTCGCGGGCCATCGACTGTTCGTCCTCCTGCTCGGTGAGAACCCATGGAGCAGAGCAGGTCGCGACGATGTCGCCCGACTCGTCAAAGGCGTGGCATCTGGCACGGCTGGTCCCGGCGTCCACGACCAGTGTGATGCGGTCAGCCATTGGCCTTCCACGCGGCGGGATTGACCAGATTCAGAGGCCGGAGTCCTCGTTGGAATCGAAGAATGTCGTCCGTCATCATGAGGGAGTGCCTTTCTACCGTCTCGTAGGTCGCGCCCCCTATGTGTGGCGTCAACACGACGTTGTCCAGCTTTAGCAGGGGATCGCCTGGAGAAACAGGATGTGTCTCGAATACGTCAAAGCCTGCGCCGGCGATTTTCTTGTTCTCCAGGCAGCGCAGCAATGCTCCGCGATCGAAGACAGACATATCGGTCGCGCTTACAAGATAGGCCGTAGGCTTCATCAATGCCAGTCTGTGCTCGTCGATGAACCCGGCGGTGTCGTCCGTCAACGGAACGCTCACGACTACAAAATCGGACGACGTCAGCAGGTCTTCCAGCTCGATCATCTTGACCCCGGCCGCATCACCCTTCAAGTACGGGTCGTGTGCGACGACCGTCATACCAAGAGCCAGGCCGATGACGCCCAGGGTTTTTCCTATGGCGCCCAGCCCTATTATGCCGAGGGTGCTCCCGGAGAGCTCGCGGCCCCTGAGCGAGACGTACGGGTCTGTCGGATTCTGCCAACGCCCGTCGCGTACATAGGCATCCGCCTCCGGTATTCTGCGGGCCAGGGCCAGCATGAGCGCCAGGGTGTGCTCCGCGACGGCGTTGGCGTTCCTGCCCGGCGTGTTTACGACGAGTACGCCGCGCTCAGTCGCGGCATCGACATCTATCTGGTTCGTCGCGCCTCTGCATATGCCGACGAACCTCAGTCGGGGAGCGGCGTCGAACACCTCTTCGAAGACGAAGTCCGACTCCACGACCAGGACGCTTACGTCCTCACGGTCCAGGCGGAGGGCCAGCTTCTCGGGGTCCCACAACGTCCTGGTGTCGAGCCAGCTTTCGTAGGTCACCACTAATGAAGACGACAGCTTTTCCAGGGCGGCTTCGCTGAATGGGGCGAGAATAAGTGCATGCATCGAGAGGGAATTTTAGCTCACCGGGACGGCCCGGAGCTACCTTTTCGCCAGAGGCACAGGCAGGGAGGGCATCAGGCTTCCGGCCCAGTGCCTTGCCGTAATCATGACCTTCCTGGGAGTGCTCACCCTGATACGACGCTGGAAGACTTCGAAGCCCGACGCCTCTATGCGGTCCAGAAGGGCGCTGTACACGCCGTGAAGCACCGCGGGGCACACCCTGGACTCCTGGTCTATCAAGGGCAGCAGGCGGCCGCCGCTATCGAAGTAGGCGCGCGCCCTCTGGGCCTGGTAGGCCATCAGACGCCTGAAGGGCTCGTTCACTACTCCGGCCATCAGCTCCTCGACGGAGTAGCCAAAACGCTCGATCTCATCCAGGGGAAGGTAGACACGGCCCCGCTCGGCATCCTCCTTGACGTCTCGCAGGATATTCGTTATCTGCATGGCCAGGCCCAGGTCTATCGCGTACTCCTTGGCCTTGGGGTCATCGTATCCGAAGACCTCGATACAGACCAGGCCGACGACAGAGGCGACCTTGTGGCAGTACTCCCGGAGCTCCTCGAAATTAGCGAACCTGGTCTTTGTCAGGTCCATCTCCACGCCTTCGATGACCTCTTCGAAGTACTCTCTGGGGATGTTGAAGGCCCTGGCCGCGTCCTCCAGGGCGGTGAAAACGGGACCATCGTTGTTGCCGCGCATGGAATCATCGAGCATCCGACGGGTCGCCGCGAACTGGCGGTCCTTTTCCTCCAGCGGCATCTCTTCGTCCGCTATGTCGTCGCAGAGACGGCAGAAGGCATATGTGGCGTAGATGGCCCTGCGCTTGTTGGAGGGGAGGGTCTTGAAGGCGTAATAGAAGTTCTTGGCGTGCTCTTTCGCAATCCGCTGGCAGTGGTCGTAGGCCTGGTCCAGTTCAGTCGCCATGGGATTCCTCCGAGCGGCCCTTCAATAGACGGCAACGCCAGCTTCGCTTATGGTGTGGCTGATATATCGGTTCCTCAGGCTAAATGCCCATAATCTGAACGAGTATTTTTCGCATGTTCTTCTGGTCGTCGAGCTCCACCATGAAGATTCGCTGAAATTCGCCGAGGGTCAGTTGGCCGTCGACAACCGGTATGTTCTCACTCGCGCCGAGAAAACGATTCTGGCAGTGGGAATGGCCGTTCGGGCACTCGTCTTC
>JADFQF010000423.1 GCA_022561955.1 Chloroflexota bacterium
ACGATTTTCATGCCAGCGTGCCGTTGGAAGCAGTGCGGGAGCATGCCATTCTCATTTATCAGTTCAATGGCGAACCGCTGCCTCTGGCGGCCGGCGGACCGGTTCGGTTTTACATCCGCGACTTCGCCGCCTGTCAGGCCGACGACGTCGACGAGTGCGCCAACGTAAAGTTTCTCGACCGCATCGAGCTTTCCGTCGATCGCGGATTTGACAATCGCCCGACCGATGAGGAGTCGCACGAGGAATTGCACCGCCGCCAGGAAGGCGAAACCTCCCAGCAGCGGTGCGATTTAGCGGGACACGGAGTTAGGCACTCCCCGGTCGTACATGACGTTCGAGGCGACTAGCCCAACCAGGGCCAGCATGACGATGCCGCTCAAAGCAAAGGCCTGTTCCATCAATGATGCGATGGAGCTCGACCGGCACAAGTAGGAGATGGGGAGATCAATGAGCTGCGCAGCGGCCTCGAGGAGTTGAAGCAACCGCCAGGTTAAAGGTCCAGGGAGGAGCGGGACGCCAACGCCGGGTTCCGAAGGCCGGAATCCAGAGGGTTAGTGGAGTCGCCCATTCGACGAACGTGCCCCCACCCCCGTCCCCGGATCGCGTCCGGGGCAGGCTATTCCGGCGAAAGCCGGAATCCAGAGTACAAAGTCCAGATTAGTGCTGCTCGCCGCTCAGGCTCTTTCCGCCAAGGATACGCCGCGGGATGCTCTTGAGCATATCTCCCCAGGTCGGCGGCTCGGGCCTGGCAGCCAGCAGGTCTCTGAATTTGTCGGAAGCGCCACCGCGTAGAGCGCGCCCATGCCCTCCGCACAGCACGTCGAACTCTAATTCGGCCAACCTCTCCAGCGAATTCCGGTAGTCGTCGCGATTGTAGCCCGGGAAGGGGACCGACCTGCTCACGCCATTGCCGCTGCCGAATATGGTGTCGCCCGAGAAGAGCACACCATCGTCTTCCAGAAGAAAGCAGACGCTGCCCGGCGTATGTCCCGGCGTGTGAATCACCCGGACCCCACCCCGTATGGGCAGCACATCGCCATCCTCGATTACCTGCTCGACCGGCGCGCGCTGAAGGAAGGGAATGGGCAGGCTGGTCGAGCCAAACATCCCCACATAGGACAAGGAAACTCCGTTGTCCCTGTCGGTCTTTGTGTCTTGGGCGTGGGCCAGTATTCCCGCGCCCGTCAGCTTTCTAATGGGCGGGACGCCACTAGAGTGGTCCGGATGGCTGTGCGTCATGAGCACGGTATCGACTTCCTCTTCGTGCCGGCCGATGGAGCGAATGTAGTCCACGATCTTCTTCACGCCCCAGGGAAGCCCCGCATCAACGAGGGTCAGCCTCTCGTCCTCGATGAGATAGACTCGCGACCATCGAGTGTTGGGTATCTGATGAACCCCTGGGACGATTTCCAAAATCTCTTTGCTCCTATTTTTCTACCGCTATCGTCATGGGCAGTCCGGCTCCGCTTCGTCCGTGATGATTTTGACCGAAAAGTGGGGAAAGCTCCATGATAGCAAAAGGTTTATAATGGCCCAAATCTCAACGAGGACGTGCAGATTATGGACCTTGGAATAGCGACCTTTCTCACCGACTATTCGATTGATGTAGCGGTACTGGCCAAGAAGATCGAGGAGCTGGGATTCGATTCCCTGTGGATGCCGGAGCACGTGTTTGTGCCGGTCAAGACCGAATCTCCGTGGCCGGGGTCGCCCGACGGCGTCATCCCCAGGGTGTATGCAGACATAGTCGACCCCTTCGTCGCCCTGGCACGAGCGTCCGCCGTGACGAGCAAGATCAAGCTGGCCACGGGCATATGCCTGGTCCCCGAGCGCAACCCGCTCCTGCTCGCAAAAGAGGTCGCGACGCTGGACATGTACTCCGGCGGTAGGTTCCTCTTCGGAATCGGCGCGGGCTGGCTCAAGGAGGAGACGGAAATCATGGGCGGCAACTTCTCCCGCCGCTGGACCCAGACCAGGGAGTCGATACTGGCCATGAAGGAGCTTTGGACCAAAGAGGAAGCTGAATTTCACGGCAAGTACTACCATTTTCCCGCGGTAAAGTCCTACCCCAAGCCGGCTCGGAAGCCTCATCCACCCATTATCGTGGGGGGGACGGCCCGGGGAGTATTCAAGCGAGTGGCCGCTCACGCCGACGGCTGGATGCCTTCCCATGCAACGGTAGAGATGATAAGGGACGGTCGGGCCGCGTTGGACAGAGAGGCTAAGACCGTGGGACGGGACCCTGCATCCATTGAGATAACCGCCTTTGGGCCGGAGCTAGACCTAAGCTTGGTTGATGAGTTTGAAGCGGCCGGAGCCGAGCGGATGGTCATCCGCCTAACTCCTCTGTCGGGGATGGAGGCGCTG
>JADFQF010000424.1 GCA_022561955.1 Chloroflexota bacterium
TTCAGGTGATAAAACAGTAAATTTTTCCTGGCTAAAAGAAACCAGTGAAAGAGAAAGGAAAACAATCGTCACTAAAAATTTCAAATCTTAATTCGTGTTGTTATTTTTACAAAAAACTTAACCATGCTACACTCAATCAAAATTAAGCAGTCTTTCATAATATTATTTGTTTTTGCTCTCATAATTAACGTGGCATAGAACTCGGTTCAGCTTCAATACGGGAGTATTCCCAGAAAAGATGACGCATTCTCTACAGTTGCTGCATCCTAGCGGCGTTTTTTGCCACGTTTGGCCAGTTTCGGCTCTCCACCCGCTGACGGCCCGGGCCCAGGTGAAGCGGCCGTCGGTGTCTTCGTGCTGGTAGGGATAGTCCAAAAAGAGCTTCCACCCACTGAGTTCGGCCCCGGACACAGCGAGCAGTTTCCCCCAACCCAGATCAACTCGGCGCCAATCCCCAGGCCGATTCAAGAGCACGTCATGGAGCGCGGAGGTCGTAGTCACAGAAAGGGCAGCATGCTCATACAGTACAACTGCATCGACTACGATTGTGAGCCCGGCCTCGTTGACGAGCTGATCAAACTTGTCGAACCCTATCATGACAGAGTCTACCTTGCACCCTATCCGACAATGGATGCCAAGATAGCGTTGGCCGCCCCCGGCAGGCTGGAGACCCTAGAAAATTTCGACGAGGCTAAGATCCGCAAGTTTATCGAAGACAACCTGAAAAGGTAACGACAGCCCGCTCCATCGGGTGATCGGCGGCACGGGAAATCAAGGTATCAGGACCACTCTTCCAAGGGTCCTGCCGGCGCGAATCTCTCCGTAGGCCTCTGCGGCTTCACTCAACGCATAGGTGTTCGATATGACCGGCGCGACTTCTCCCTTGCCCACAAGCTCGGCGGCCTCGGCAATGTGACGGACGGAGGCCCCTGTCGAGCCCAGAATGGCCGCGTCCCGGAAGAGCACTTCGACCGGGTTCAGGCTCACGTGCCCTCCCGTGATCTCCCCCAGCAGGACCATTCTGCCGAACTGGGCCATGGAACGCAGGCACGAGTCGAATACCGCGGAGCCGACGGGGTTGATGACGACATCGACGCCAAGATCCTCTGTGAGCGCCATCGCAATCTCCGAGAAATCGAGCTCACCCGCCAGTATGACCTCCGCCGAGGTGTGCTCCTCGATACGAGTTACCTTGTCGGGCGATGTCGTGACGGCCAGGACTCGCGCGCCCATTGCACTTGATACTTGGACCGCATGGAGACCGAGTCCTCCGCCCGCACCAGCGACCAGGACCGTCTCGCCCTTCCTCAGCGCGGCCACGTCCTCCAGGGCCTGAACGGCCACCCCGATGGGGCAGGCGAGTATCGATGCTCCCAGCAGGTCGGCGTCCCGTGATATGGGCACGACCCCTCTCTCGGGAAGCCTGACGAACTGTGCGAATCCGCCGTCGATGGCGTGCCCCAGTCCCTGGGCCTGGGGGCAGCGATACTCCCGTCCGGACGTGCAGCGCTCGCATTCACCGC
The DNA here is from genome assembly GCA_022561955.1 of Chloroflexota bacterium. The sequence continues at coordinate 1,524 of JADFQF010000424.1, forward strand.
AGAACGTAGTCAGCGCCGCGACGACGAAGTCACCGGCCTTCACCCTCTCGACGTCGGCGCCCACGTCGACGACGGTGCCCGAGACCTCGTGGCCAAGCACTATGTCGGGCTTGACGCCCCTGCGCAGCACACCTGCCATCACGGCGACGTCGTGCCGGCAGAAGCCGCAGGCCGCCACCTGGACCACGACGTAGCCGGGCCCTGGGACCGGGTCCGGCACGTCGGCGAGAACCAGCTCCGGCTCGTCGCCCGGCTCTTTAAGAACGAGGGCCTTCATGCCGAGGCTAGTCCGCCGTCTCGGCGTAAGAAGGAAGCAGCTCTACGACGGCCCGAATCGTTTCTATCGTGGGCCTGTCCTTGTCCACGGTCTCCGGAGTCTCCTTTGCGAACTCGGTGCGGCTCAAGATGCGGTATACCTCCGCGGCGGCCTGGTGAAAGAACGGCGTCACGCCCAGGTGCTCGAAAGTGGCCGCGATCTCCTCCATCTCGCCGATCCATCGGTGCGCGTTGGGGGGCAAACGAGATATTCCGGTGTCCATCTGTTTCAGCGCGTCGGGCTGGCTCGATTCGAATTCCCTTCTCAGGTCCTCCGTGAGCCCCATGGACTCCGCGGCGGAAAGCAGGGCGATCTGAAGCGTAGACGTACCCTTGGTCAGCGCCGCATAGCACATCTTGATGCCGGACGCCTTACCCAACTCGTCACCAATGGGTCGCACTGTAATGCCTTTGCCGTCCAGCTCCGAGACTACGGCGGCGTCCGATCCCGACACGTAGAACCTCGGCGGCTCGCCCTTTCCGGGGGGACCGCCGATGATCCCACCATCGATCAATCGGCCACCCGC
>JADFQF010000032.1 GCA_022561955.1 Chloroflexota bacterium
GCGCGAGTCAAGGCGGTGCTCAGGAGGAGCGGCTCCGTTCCTGGGATCGAAGAGGACTCGCTGCGAATAGACGGCCTCTATATCAATCCCAGGACCCGCCAGGTCAGTGTCGGCGGCCACGACGTCGATCTCACGGCCAAGGAATTCGACCTGCTGCGCTTCCTCGCGATGCACCCCCGGCAGGTCTTCAGCCGCGAACAGCTGCTAAACGACGTTTGGGACTACCTGTACGCTGGTGACACTAGTACTGTGACAGTACATATCAGAAGGCTCAGGGAGAAGATCGAGGCCGACCCAACCCGGCCACGGTACATACTCACGGTATGGGGAGTGGGCTACAAGTTCATGTGAGCAGAAAGCAGAGCTCTTCACGCGAGCTCGGAAAATTCAGCTTCAGGCGCATAGGGCACCATTAGACGCCCCGCGAGACCGGAGGTCTATAAATTGAATCGGGTAAATCTTCTCAAGACCGGGAACTCTGCGCTGATCGCCATCGTGGGCGGCCTCGCCGTGGCTCTGGCCCTGGCATTTCTGGCCTTCGACATGAGCAGCCGGGACGCCGGCCTCATTTCCCTGTACCTTGCCGTCTCCAGCTCCATATCGCTGTTGATGGGGTTTGGTGCCAGCCGATTAGCCCTCAGAAGCCGATTGGGCATAAGGAAGAGGGTAGCGGTGGCCGGTGCCATCGGAAGCGTCATCGCGCTGGTAAACGTTACGATAACAGCCCTCCTGATGTTTCTGTCCCCCCACGACCTCGCGCTGCTGGCCGTGCTGCTCCTGTTTTCGTTGGTAGTCTCCACCTTCTTCAGCTTCGCAGTGGCCCGCGGCATAACCTCCTCGGTGGAGTCGCTGAAACAGGGAGCGTTGCTTCTGGCTGAAGGCGACCTCTCGGCGAGGGTATCGGTTACGTCCAACGACGAGGTGGGGGAGCTGGCGAACATAATCAATACGATGGCTGACAAGCTCGATCAGGCCTTTCACCGGCAACGAGAGCTGGAGCAGGCGAGGAAGGACCTCATCGCCTCCGTCTCTCACGATCTCAGGACGCCCCTCGCCTCGATGCGGGCGATGGTAGAGGCCATCAGCGACGGCGTGGTGTCCGATACGCAGACCATCCAGCAGTATTGCGCGAACATCAAGAATGAGGTGGAGCACCTGTCTATCCTCATCGACGACCTCTTCGAGCTATCCAGACTGGATTCGGGGACTCTGGAGCTTCAGCTTCAGCCCAGCTCTGTAGACGACATACTTTCCACCGTATTGATAGGCATGCAGGCCGAGGCGGCGTCTCATTCCCTTGAGCTGCGCAGCGAGCTGAACGACGAGCTCGAGCCCGTGATGGCCGATTCCCACAAGATACAGAGGGTCCTTTACAACCTGGCGCAGAACGCCATTCGCAACACGCCCGCCGACGGCACCATACTCATGGAGGCGAAAGACATCGGTGAGATGATCCGGATCGACGTCGCCGACACGGGACAAGGCATAGCCGAAGAAGACCTGGACAAGGTCTTCGACAGGTTCTACCGGGGCGAGAAGTCGCGTTCCAGGGAGTACGGCGGAGCGGGCCTCGGACTGGCCATAGCCAAGGGAATCGTCGAGGCCCACGGCGGAAAAATCTGGGTCGAAAGCGCCCTGGGCGCCGGCAGCCGATTTAGCTTCAGCCTACCCAAGGCCGGTGTCGGTATAGCCGTTTAGCGCCCCTCAAGCGCTTCGTCGAACGGTCCGACCTCATCCGAGAACGCCTCCCATGAGACCCGTACGCCTTGCTCCGGCCTCAGTTGCCTTCGTCCATACGAAACTTCGCATCGCCACATTGAAGTCAGAATGTTAAGCCCTGGTTCAGATTCGTAAGACCCTCTTAATATTTGACCTTTAGTCTTGGGTAATAGCTGGGCGCATAAGCCGACGACTTCTTGCCGGCCGAGGTGTCTAACATTCGACAAGCAGACTGAAGGAGGTCTAGATATGAACCGTAAGCGATTAGGCATAGTAATGGGCATGATGGCGGCTCTGGCGCTCTTCTTGGGCGTCTCCGTCGCTACCTCTGAAGAGGCATTCGCCAATCCACCGGCGAGGCCGCATATTTGGGTCGACGGGGTGCTGTACAACGCCATCGTTCCCCTCAATCCGGACGGCACGGTAGCATTGCCCAACATCCCGGACTCCACGGTGCCCAGCGTCGCGGAGCTGGAGACGACCGACAACCTCTACGTCGTCGTGTCCAATAGCACGACTCCCCTCGTATCGGACTCAGCGCCCGGCGACTCCGACTACAACGGCGGCCGATGGATTCCCAGGATGGTCACGCCGATCGGGGCCGGCCCCGGGTATGAGCTGACCTCGGAAGAGGACGTAATGGCGGCGTACATGGCTGGAAAGGTCAACATAAGCGGCGCCGGTCCGGCGTTCTTGTGCCCAATAACCTCAAAGGCCAATTAGTAAAACGATCTCAGTACTAGCAACGTCGAAGGGCCGTTATGCATTAGCGGCCCTTCTTTGTTGTCAGAACTAAGCTCTCGCGTTCTTATTCTTTATTCCTCGAGCGCCTTTGCCTCCTGCCACAGGGCCTCCTTTTCGTCCAACGGCAGCTCCGCAAAGTCCAGGTCCCGCTCTCTGCTGAACCGCTCCATCGCCGTGAACCGGCGGTAGAAGCGTCCGTTGGCGTGCCGCAGCGCCGACTCGGCCTCTATGCCCATCCAGCGTGACGCGTTCACGATGGAGAAGAGCAGGTCTCCCAGCTCGTGCTCTTTTTGCTCGTCGGACTGCGCATCATCTATCTCCCCGAGCTCTTCGACGACCTTGGCCAGCGCTCCCGAGATATCGTCCCAGTCGAATCCGGTCCTCGCCGCTCGACCCTGCACGGACTGAGCGTAGGCGAGGGCGGGCATGTGTCGCGGCAGGCCGTCCAGGATCGAATCGTCGCCGCCCTGTTTTTCGTCGCGCTTGATCGCGTCCCAGTTGGCGATCACCTGCTCGGCATCATCGGCCTGAGCATCGCCGAATACGTGGGGGTGACGCCTGACCAGCTTGCCTATGAGGGCCTCGAAGACCTGGCCGTGGGTGAACTCTTTGGCCTCTTCCGCCATTCGGGCCTGGAAGGCCACATGGAAGAGCACGTCGCCAAGCTCCTCGACCATCTCGTCGACGTTATCCTCTTCGATAGCCTCGATCAGCTCATAGCACTCCTCCAACAGCATTTCGGTCATGGACTTGTGAGTCTGCTTCCTGTCCCAGGGACATCCGTTGGGGCCTCGCAGTCGTTCTAATAGTTGAAGCACGCCATCGTAGGTCGCCGGGTAATCGGACATGTTTGTCATCGGTCGCTCCCGAGGGAAGATGCTATGATTGTCTGCAAATGCACGCGCTGAGAATAACGGCGGCGGTCATATTCGTCGCCTTCGTCCCCATATTTCTCACGGCGACGACCGTGCGGTTGGTCATCAACCTTCCCTCGCTGTACAGCTACGGGTTCGACAAGTATAACATCGCCGCCTACACGGGCATCGAGCGCCCTGAGCTTCTTTCCGCGGCACGGCAGCTTCGAGACTACTTCAACAACGATGAGGAGCTTCTGATAATCCCGCTCACGGTCCGCGGCGTGCAGGTGAACAGCCTCTTCAACCAGCGTGAGATCATTCACATGCGGGACGTCAAGGGCCTTATTCGCGGGGTGTATCTAGTGCAGATGTTGACGGCGCTCTACCTGCTGGGGTTTGCCGCCGCCGGAATATATCTATGGCGCCGCTCGTTCTGGCCCATGCTCGCCCGAAACGCGAGCGCGGGCGGCTTTCTTACCCTTGGAATCATTGCGTTCATCGGAGTCGTTTCCCTCGTCGGATTCGACCGGCTGTTCCTGCTGTTCCATCTCATAAGCTTTAGCAACGACTTCTGGCAGCTCGATCCGTCCAGGGACTACCTGATCGCGATGTTCCCGCAGGGGTTCTTCTTTGACGCAACGATGCTGATCGCCGGGTCGGTAATCCTGGAGGCCGCTCTGCTGGCGGCGGTGCCTATCGCCTTACTGAAGTACCTGCCTCAACGGAGGATCACCCGGGCCGAGCGACGCCTCGCCGCGCGGACCGAAGCGCCCTAGGGATTTCTGCTAACTCTTCGATAGCGTTTATTCTTTACGTACCGTCACTAACGTCTGTATACTCGGAAGCAGGCACTATCCTGATCGTCCGGGACATCTAAGCGGGAGACGAGATATCGACGAAAACCGCCTCAGGGCGCTGCTCGAAGACTTCAAGGCCGATGGCGTCAGCGTAGACGAGGTCTTGGACCGGCTGCGTGACCTGCCGTACGAAGACCTGGGTTTCGCCAAGGTCGACCACCACAGGGAGCTTCGCAAGGGTTTTCCCGAGGTGATTTTCGGCCTGGGAAAGTCTCCCGATCAGATAGCGTCTATTTCCGACGCCTTGCTGAAACACTCCGACCGTTTATTGGTGACCAGGGCGTCCCTGGAAGCCTACGATGCCGTGCACAGCAAAATCGCGGACGCGGCCTACGACGAGATCGCCAGGACGATAGCCGTCGACCGCCGCAAGCCTTCCGAGCGCAAGGTAGCCCCAGGCGTCCTCGTCATCTGCGCGGGCACGGCAGACCTACCCGTCGCGTGCGAAGCGGCCGTTACCGCGGAGCTCATGGACTGCGAGGTAGAGCGAGTCTTCGATGTCGGCGTCGCTGGAATCCACCGTCTACTGGACCAGAAGGATGCGCTGAACAGGGCGCGTGTGGTGGTTGCCGTCGCGGGGATGGAAGGCGCTCTGCCTTCCGTCGTTGGCGGGTTGGTGCAGGTGCCGGTCATCGCCGTTCCCACCAGCGTCGGCTACGGCGCCAGCTTCGACGGGCTTGCGGCCCTCCTCGCCATGCTAAACTCGTGCGCCACGGGCATCGGCGTCGTCAACATAGACAACGGCTTCGGAGCAGGCTACCTCGCCGCGGTCATCAACAAGCTGCCCCAGCCTCAGCTCGACTAGGGACCTCAAACACCCCTTCATCGGTCAGGCCGTATCTCAAACTCTCTCGTGTTTGAAAGCTAAGATGGGGTAACCGACTTTCGACCTCTCCCCCTTCCCCTCTCCGCACGCGGAGAGGGGGCCTTACGGACCGGGACCGCCGTCTGGAAATCTGGGGGAGAGGTGGACCACGAAACTAAACGAGGAGCGACATGACAACCAGCAAAATCGACCCGTATCGAGGCGTGGCGGAGCTCGCATCCAAGGAGCCGGAGCTGTGGACTCAAGATGCCTGCGGGGTGACTCGCACTGAACGGGGCATCCCGGCACTGCTTCATCGAGATGCCTACGCCCATGAGTCCGAAAAAGCACGAGTGCTGCTCGTGGGAGGGCTGTCGGGTCGGGCCGACGATGTCGCGCTCGCCTTCCAGGTCCTGGATTTATTCGCCGATACCGGCGGCCTCAGAGGGAGGCTAGCCCTCAGCGCCGTCCCATGCGGCAACCCCGACGGCCTGGAACTGGGTGCAGCGCCCGGCAACGGGGCCGGCGGCAACCCTGGCGCCGGCTATCCTCCATCAGATAACTTCTTCTACGATGACCACGACCCGGAGTCGCGCTATCTCTGGCGCTGGATATCGTTCCAGGCTCCGGACTTCGTGTTGGAGGTGCTGAAGTCCGAATCCGTGACGTGGGAGGCCTTCGGGCTGGACGAGAGCATCGCGTCGGCAGTCGGGGCCAACATCGCCGGGCCGGACGGCTCGCTGCTTGGAGCGCTTAGCGAGGGGAAGCCCAGCGGCCTGGCAGCGGTCCCGGGCCTGCGTCTGTCTTGCCCCTCGGAGTCGCTTGATGCGGAGCTAAAAAAGCTCTGGAGCGCCCTCGCCAAGAACAATGCAGGGAGCTCTCCCGCACGTAATGTGCTGGCCCAGAGGCGGCGCCGAAGCCCCCTGGAAGTAGCGCGTATTCTCGGCGCGGCATACGGCAACAAGCTCGACCCGGTCATCTACACACAGGGCGTGGGGGTCAGCGGCAGGCTTCGGCTGGCCCAGCTCGACTCCCAGAGCGAACACCTCATCTCCGAGGTGAAGGACCTGGTAGAGCCCTACGTTTCGGGCGGCAAGCCTGCCTTCGAAGACAACGCCGGCGGGGCGAGCCTCGCGGGCATCGTATGGGCCGAGGAGCTCTTCGAGATTACCGGCGACAAGCGCTACGCCGACCTCATACTCAGCGTCGCAGACCGCTACAGGGTCGCGAGGCCCGAGGGCGTTCCCGCCCCGGCCGACATCGAGTACCGCGTCGAGGACATGTTCTACAACGGCGCAATCCTTGGCCGCGCGTACAAGGTCAGCGACGATGCCACCTATCTCGATATACTGACGAAGTTCCTGCTCGACGCAGGCGTGCAGCAAGACGACGGCCTCTTCTGGCACGATCGGGACGCGCCCTGGTTCTGGGGCCGCGGCAACGGTTTTGCCGCCCTGGGATACGCAGAAACCCTCTCCTACCTGCCGCAGGACCATCCCGACAGGCAGGCCCTGATCGACATGCACGCGAGGCACCTTACAGCCCTTGTGGAAAAGCAGTCTGCGGCAGGCGGATGGCTGGAGGTCATCGACTTCCCGGGGTCATACCAGGAGCTATCGGTCACGTGCCAGGTGGGGTACGCCATGGCGCGGGGCATGCGCCTGGGTTATCTCGACTCCTCTTATGTGGACTCGCTCATGGCGGCATGGCACGCCGTCAACGAGCGCATCGACGACGAGGGCGGCCTCGTGGACGTTTGCACAGGGACGGGCGTCCAGGCGAGCACCCGCGACTACCTCGACCGGCCCGCCATATTCGGCCTCGACGACCGGGGCGGTTCGCTGGCTATATGGTTCGCCGTGGAGATGATGCGATACCTTTCGGGCGACGGATAGGTTACACCTGGGGTTTCCGCCCAATGCCTCGACGGCCTTCGATTCCGGGAAGAAGACCAGGGTTGCAGATTAAAAGAGGATGAGGATAATGAAAATCACCAGCGTTCGCGCCATACCGGTGTCCGACCCCATACCCGAGGAGCGGCAGCACCGCACCGACCTGGGGACCAAGATCAAGAGCGACTCCGTCATCATTCAGGTGGAGACGGACGAGGGCCTGGTCGGCCTGGGCGCCTCCCTGGGGAGTCCCCACGCGATCTGCGCAATCGTCGAGTACGAGTTGGCCCCGGCGCTGGTCGGCGAAGACCCCATCTACTCGGAGTTCCTCTACGAGAAGATGTACAACGGCTCGCGCTGGAAGCCCTCCCTGGAGCGCGGCTTCTCCCAGCCACGGGAAGACCGCCGCGGCCTCACAATGGAGGCCATCGCAGGCGTCGATATCGCCGTCTGGGACGTCAAGTCGCAGGCCATGGGACTGCCCGTCTACAAGGTCATGGGCGCCGTACGCGACTCGGTGCGGGGTTACGCGTCCGGCGGCTGGGCCCCCGGCGATGAGGCCGAACAGGAGATGGCGGGTTACGCCGCCAAGGGCTTCACCGCCGTGAAGATGCGGGTCGTGGGGCGCGACGGCTTCTCCATCGAAAACACCGTCCGGCGCGTGAAGGCGGCCCGACGGGGCATTGGTCCCAACGTCGAGCTCATGATCGACGCCCACGGCTCCCTGGACATCTCGACGGCCATACGGCTCGCCAGGGAGCTGGAGCAGTACGACATCGCGTGGTTCGAGGAGCCCATATCGCCCGACAACCATCCCGGGCTGGCGGAGGTCCGGCGCGCGACCAGCATCCCCATAGCCACCGGCGAGCGCGAGTTCACGAGATTCGACTTCGACGACCTCTTCAGGTACGGCGGAGTGGACATCGCCCAGCCCGACGTCGCCCGCGCCGGAGGTCTCACGGAGATCCGTCGCATCGCCGCTCTGGCATCCACGAGGGGCATCAAGCTGGCGCCCCACGCCTGGGGCTCGGGCATCCTGTTCGCCGCCAGCATACACATGGCAATGGCCGCACCCAACTGCCACATCCTGGAGGTCAGCCAGGGCTACATGCCCATGATGTACGACCTGTTCAACGAACCCTACGACATCCGCGAGGGCACGGTGTACGCGCCGCAGCGGCCCGGCCTGGGCTTCACGCTGCGTGACGATGTATTCGACCGCTACAAGTACGTTCCCGGCCCCGAATACATCTTTTAGCTTTTTGGCTTGCCGGCTCTCGTTCGCACATTGAAGTAGAGCCATGTCTCTGGCGTCGCTTGCGTTCCTGGTTGCCGCCCTGTTCTCAGCCTCATACGGCGATACCAATGTTTCCTATGCAAAATATGAGTCGAAGCGCTAATATTGGCAGGCTGGAAAATCTTGGCATCGAGGTCGGTCTTGGCTGAGGAAGAACAACCCCGAAGCAACCTGAGGGAAGTCGCCCTGCTCTTTCTGAGGCTCGGCGTCGTCGCGTTCGGCGGCCCCGCGGCCCACATCGCCATGATGCGCGACGAGGTGGTGCGGCGTCGAAAATGGGTCGGCGACCAGGAGTTCCTGGACATGGTCGGCGCGACCAATCTCATCCCAGGTCCGAACTCCACGGAGCTGGCCATCCACCTGGGGCATCGCAGAGCGGGCTGGATAGGGCTGCTAACGGCCGGCGCGCTGTTCATCGGCCCGGCCACACTCATCGTGATGGCACTGGCCGCCCTGTACGTCGAGTACGGCACGACGCCGCAGGCCGAGTGGCTCCTGTACGGCGTGAAGCCCGTCATCATCGCCATCGTGGCGCAGGCGCTGTGGGGTCTTGGACGGACATCCGTCAGAAATCGCAAGCCACTCTTGCCGTTGATCGGCATCGCGGCGGTTGCCCTGTACATCGTCGGCGTGAACGAGTTGTTTCTGCTATTCGCCGGGGGAGCCGTCACCGTAGCCCTTCACGCGGGCCAACGCTTTGGACTGCCAAGGCTGACCGGCTTCGCGCCCATACCCCTGTTGCTGGGTAACATCACGGTCTTGCCCATTCAGGTAACGGGGTTCAGCATGATCGCCCTGTTCCTGAACTTCCTCAAGATCGGAGCGGTGCTGTACGGCAGCGGGTACGTTCTTCTGGCCTTCCTCCGAGGCGACTTCGTTGAGCGGTTGGGCTGGCTGACGGACCAGCAGCTCATCGACGCCGTGGCCATCGGGCAGATCACGCCGGGACCCCTATTCACGACGGCAACGTTCGTGGGATACGTGACGGGTGGTTGGGTCGCCGCGCTGGTGGCCACCGCCGCGATATTCATGCCGTCGTTCGTGTTCGTCGGTCTGCTGA
>JADFQF010000425.1 GCA_022561955.1 Chloroflexota bacterium
CGCCGACGAGCTCGACGGCGTTGGCGGAATAGAGGTCCAGCATGGTTTCGTCACTCTGGATGGGAAGATAACCGGGCAGGGTCGTTATCTTTACACTGCCGCCCACCGACATCGCACCCGCGCGCAGCGCCCGGTCCACCTTCTCGCTGGCCGACATGAACGCGTCGACGCTCTTCGCCCTGACGTAGGTCTCCATGCGAACGTCCGCGGGCACGGAGCTGACGGCGACGCCACCCTGGGTGATTATGGGATGGATGCGCACGGTGTCCTGGTCTCTATAGGTCTCGCGCTGCGCGTGAATGGCAGAAAGTGCGGTCATGGCGGCGTTGAGGGCGTTGATTCCGGCGTGAGGGGCACCACCGGCGTGGGAGGCCTTTCCCAGAAACTGAATACGCTTCGCGACTATTCCGTTGTTCGTGCCGCCAAAGGCTATGCGGCCCTCCTCCGGGTTGGCCGAAGTGTGGGTCATCATCGCGAGGTCGACGTCGTCCAGCGCGCCCAATCGGATGAACTCGGGCTTGCCGCCGAGGAACTCGATCTTGCCCTCTCGGCGCAGCTCGTCTCGAAACTCGATCTCTATGTACTCCTCGGCCGGCACCGCGATCAGAGCAACCCTGCCGGAAAGCTGGTCCAGCGCCCCCGAGGCCTTGAGCCCAATACCGACGCCAAGCATCATCGCGATCTGACAGTGGTGACCGCAGGCGTGCGCGGCGGCCGTTTCCGGGTCGGCGTGGGGATGCCCGAGTACCTTCAGCGAATCGAGCTCGCCCATGACCCCTACCGTCGGGCCGGGGTTGCCGGTGTCCAGCATGCCTTTGAGGCCGGTAATGGCGATGCCGTCCTGAAAGGCTATTCCAAACTCCTGGAACTTATCGGCTACGTATTTGGAGGTCTTGTGCTCTCTGAAGCCCGGCTCCGGGTTGTCGAGTATGGTCCGAGCGACCTGGATCAGCTCGTCGCCTCTTCGATCGATCTCTGACTGTACCGCGAGTTTTAGCTCATGAGTGTTCGCCATGGCGGCTCCGAATCGTTTTTTTCGTGTATGAGACCTGGGGAGGCTCAAAGGGCTTGGACGGCCCGATTGTACCAGAGGGCCGGTTTACAGGCCATAGCCGAGGGCCAAAAAAAGACGCCCCCTTTATCAAGAGGGCGTCCACATTTCGGTCAATTATTTTACGGCGTCAGCGCCGCGGGCTCGACGGCAGTTTCGGTGACTAATCCCCGGCGGCCTCGGCGTACGCGAGACCCAGGTCGGGGAGGCTCGATGGGGCGAGCAACTCGGAGCACACGGACAGGTAGTCTCCGAGAATTCGGGTTATCAGGAATTTCTGCTGGACATTTTCCCGGCCGAGCTTACCCATTGCCTTGGCCTGCTCCGGATTATTCAGAATCTCCAGCATAGCGGTCGCGCATTCCTCTACCGTGTCCACCAGGTATCCTGTCTTGCCGTGTTCGATCTGGATTCGGATGCCTCCGCAGTTGCCGCCGATAACCGGCGTGCCCTTCCACATGGCCTCGGTGACGGTGAGTCCGAAGCCCTCTCGGAGGGACTTCTGCATCACGACCTTTGCGCCCTTCTGGACGGCCCCGACTTCTGCCTGCGCAACGATCTTGACGTCGGAGTATAGGTGTATGTCCGAGTCGCCCTTGGCGTATTCGACAACAGTGTCCAGGACATCGAAAGCCTCCGGGTCGTCGATAGCCTCGATTACGCCAAGCATGGCGAGCTGCACATCGGGGACCGATTCCTTGACCATCCTGTAAGCGTCGATGACGCCCCATGGGTCCTTCCACCTGTCGAAGCGGGCGACCTGGGACATCAATGGCCGGTCGGGGTCTATGCCAATGCGGGTTAGCGTGTCACGGACGGCCTTGGGCTTTGGATCCAAGTTCTTGGTCGTCAACGGGTCGATCGCCGGGGGGATGATTCGCACACGGCCGGTGTCCAGTCCGTCGACCACGTATTGAGGGAGCGAGAACACCACCCTGTCCGCCTTCTTCATGAGGGGCGACAGTTGGTCGATTACCTGTCGGTTCGGGAGGGTAAGGTCGATGTGGCAGACCCAGATAATCTTGGAGCCTTCGGGCAGGAACGAGGCAAGGGGCAGCGTCTGAGGGTCGTGGAGCACCCACACGTCCGCCTCGACGCCCTTATCTTTGATCGACTTCGCCAGCCTCTCGTTGTAGCCGACGTAGGTGTCGTACTCCTTCTTGGAGAGACTGCCCTCCGCGCCCTGGAGTAGGTTGTGGAGTCGCTTGGTTATCTCAAAGAACTCGGGAGCTCCTTCGAGCACCATCCAACTGGCGTCGGGACCCGAATCGTACATGAGCGGGACC